>NZ_JCADBW010000021.1:0-39972 GCF_059264685.1 Faucicola sp. SE7633
TAGTAAGATTTTAAACATGATGACAGGGTGAAAGGCACTTTCGCCACGGTCACTGCTATGGACATGGCGTAGGGTGTGTTCGATACTTTGCCAGTTGATTAGGTTATGTAGTTCATCGAGTTCTTCGATGGCTTTGTGAGCGTTAATGAGACTGTCTGCTAGGGAGAGTTGCCCTGTTTGTTTCCATGCCATATTCGTGTCTTTTGCCATCTGTTTGATTTTACTGTATTATATCACTTTTACAAACTTTTGTGCATTTGTTCGTGCAAAGGTTTCTATGAACTGATTGGACTTCTAGCCGATTTACAAGAAGCTAAGCCTTTAGAAGAAAATATCACTGACAACAAACCATCTAACAACCCAAGCAGCTATGAACAACGTGGTTACTTGATGGTGGTGGGTGATGATGACCAAAACCTGTATGCATTTCGGGGCGCAAGTATCAAGTTTATTCAGCAGTTTGAAACGCACTACCACATCAACGTTGCACAAAAGTATTATCTGCTTAACAACTACCGCAGTGCAGACAACATTGTCAATCTGGCCAATGACTTTATCCATCAGTCATTGCCCCAAGCAGACCGCCTAAAAGATGCTGATAATCGCGTCAAATCCATGCACCTTCATCCCAACCTGCCCATACGTTATGGCGTATTTTGCCAGCCACAAGGTATCGATATGGCAAGCTGGGTAGCCCATGACATTCAAGACAAACTGGCTGAATTTAAACACTTAACCCCCACACCTACCATCGCAATTTTAGCGCCACAATGGCGAGATTTTGATGCCATACAGCATTATTTAGAGAATCTGGGTATCAACAGCCAGCGCTACAACGAAAACGAACAGTTAATTCCGTTACATAGCTTTATTGGGCAGGCGTTGTATCGGTTCTTGGACAAAGAACGCTTGACCGTTATATCAGGTCAAGTCACTGATTTTTTGGAAAACTGGCAAAAAGACCAATGTCTAAACCCACTAGATAAAGCGTGGCAAGCTATCTTGCGTTGTAGTGCCGACTTAGCCAATGTGACTTATGAGCAAGTGCTACAGCGGCTTGAAACAGCCCACTATGATAGCCAAACCTCGGTATATCTGCTTAGCTACCACAGTGCCAAAGGCATGGAGTTTGACCATGTTTATGTCATTGACCAAGTCAGCCCCTACAAGCAGCACTCTCAAGACAGTGTACGCCCCCTTTATGTAGCCTTAACACGCGCCAAACTGTCCCTCACGGTTTTGCAACACCGTCATCACCATCATGCGATTTTAGCGGATTTATTGAACCAACAAGCAGATAAACTGACAATTGCCGCGGTCGATAAGCCAGCGTGCCTAAGCTTTCATCGTTTTTTGCAGTTAGAAGAAATCTTCCTGACTCCCAAAGCCCTTGTGAGCGAAGCAGGGCGGCAGTTTGTCACGGATATTTTTGTCAAAGATGGTTGGGGCAAATCAGAGACGGTTTTTAGCAAATTTTTGGTTAAAAGCTGGCAGACAGATAAAGTCTCAGATGGCATTTATTCACCGAAAAATCAGCTCATCTGCCAGTTCTCTAAACATCTTACGCGTAAGCTAGACACCACACGCATCAAGCTGGCAGGGTTTACCACGACACGTTTTTATCAACAAGACCTGTCGTGGTATGAAAAAGCCAACTACACAGGGACACAGACCTCACACGACTTGATAGTGCCGTATGTCGAATTTCAAATTGCGCTCTAGACCCACAAGTTATCACACAATCGCGTTGGCGTTTTACTCACCCATTCGCCCAAACATTTAACCCCATCGCCTAGCGCAAGAACTTAGCATGAAAGTCGATGTGCTCAGCAATGAAGCTTGCGATAAAGTAATAGCTATGGTCGTAGCCGTCTTGTAAGCGCAGCGTCAGCGGATAATCGATCGTTTTGGCCGCTTGCTCAAGCAAGTGTGGCTTTAATTGCTCAGCCAAAAACTCATCGGCACTGCCTTGATCAACCAGCATGGGCAATTGTTTGCCCGTGTGCTGCTGCATCAACGCAAGCGTATCGTATGCTTGCCATGCGGCGGTATCATCGCCCAAATACGCACCAAATGCCTTTTGTCCCCACGGCACTTGGCTAGGCGCGACAATCGGCGCAAACGCAGACGCACTTTGGTAACGCTCAGTATGACGTAACGCAATCATCAACGCGCCGTGTCCGCCCATGCTGTGCCCAAAGATACTGCGCTTGTCACTGGTAGCAAAATGCTTTTCAACCAATTCGGGCAGCTCATGGACGATGTAATCATACATGGCATAATGCGTTGCCCAAGGAGCTTGGGTGGCATTGACATAAAAGCCTGCGCCTTGCCCCAAGTCATACGCCGCGTCATCGGCCACCGCTTCACCGTCGTTGTCGTGTCCGCGTGGGCTGGTGTCAGGCACAACGACGATAAGGTTATGCTGGCTGGCATATTGCGCAAAACCAGATTTTTGGATAAAGTTTTGCTCGTTGCAGGTCAAGCCTGACAGCCAGTACAACACGGGGCACGGCTGTTGCGCGAGTGCAGCAGGCGGGAGATACACGGCAAATTTCATCGCGGTGTGGGTACACGCGCTATCATGTTGCCACACTTGCAGCTCACCGCCATGCAGTTTGTGCTGTTCGATTGTTTTCATGTGTTTATGCCTTGTCGTGCATGGTAAAAGCCTTAAAAATGCACCACCGAACGGATAGATTCACCCTTGTGCATCAAATCAAACGCGGTGTTGATGTCATCAAGCGGCATGGTATGGGTGATAAACGGTGCAATCTCAATCTCACCTGTCATCGCTTGCTCAACCATGCCAGGTAGCTCTGAGCGCCCTTTGACCCCACCAAACGCTGTGCCCATCCATTTGCGCCCTGTCACCAGCTGAAACGGACGCGTGCTAATCTCTTGCCCTGCGCCTGCCACACCGATGATGACGCTTTGCCCCCAACCACGATGGGCGCATTCAAGTGCCGAGCGCATGACATTGACGTTACCAATGCACTCAAAGCTATGATCCACACCCCAACCTGTCATATCGATGATAACCTGCTGAATGGGCTTGTCAAAGTCATTTGGATTGACAAAATCCGTCGCGCCAAAATGCTCTGCCAAGGCGAATTTTTCGGGATTGGTGTCAATGACGATAATCCGCCCTGCACCTGCTTGCTTAGCACCTTGCACCACCGCAAGCCCGATACCGCCTAAGCCAAACACCGCCACGCTATCACCTGCTTGCACTTTGGCGGTGTTGTGTACCGCGCCAATGCCTGTGGTCACCCCACAGCCCAGCAAACACACTTCTTCATGGTTGGCTTCTGGATTAATTTTGGCAACTGACACATCCGCCACCACCGTGTACTCGCTAAACGTTGAGCAGCCCATATAGTGATAAATTGGCTGGCCTTGGTAGCTAAAGCGCGTCGTGCCATCGGGCATTAGACCTTTGCCTTGGGTGGCGCGTACCGCGACGCATAGGTTGGTTTTGTCGCTGCGGCAAAACAAGCACTCGCCACACTCTGCCGTGTATAGCGGAATGACGTGGTCACCCACCGCAACCGAGGTCACACCCTCACCAACTGCTACCACCACGCCCGCGCCTTCATGCCCCAACACGGTAGGGAACACCCCCTCAGGGTCATCTCCGCTTAGAGTAAAGGCATCGGTGTGGCATACGCCTGTGTGGGTGATTTTAATCATCACCTCGCCTGCTTTGGGCGGCTCAACATCAATCTCAACGATCTGTAATGGTTCACCTGCGGCAAATGCCACCGCGGCGCGTGATTTGACGGGTTTGGTGAAGTCTAGCTGTGTGGTTTGGAGTTGTGCAGTCATACCTTGATCCTATTGACGTTCAATATAATTTTTTGAAAAACGTTGGTATATTATAACCAATACCGTGTTACTGGGGTGTAACGCTAAGCAATTGTTTGTCCAAAAAACGGATAGGTAGTGGTTTGAAAAGTATGCTGATATAAAAATAGAAAAGACAACTTGGAATTAAAATGATAATTTGGATGTATGAAGAAACAAATTACAATTCAATGCCCAAGCTGTCTAGGTTTCAGTATAAAGAAAAATGGATGGAAAATCTATGGCAAGCAAAACTACCAGTGTAAAAGCTGTGGACGACAATTCATTCACGAAACAGACTTAACCTACAAAGGCTGTCAAAATCATATTGAAGATAAAATACGTCTAAAGCTTGTTCGAGGCTGTAGCATAGCTGACATAGTCGTTATTGAAAAGATAAGCAAATACAAGGTATTAGACGTTATTGTCCACAGTAATTTAACGATAACACCAAAGCAGCATTACTACAGACGACTTCAAATCGATGAATTTTGGACGTACGTTGGTCACAAGAAAAATAAGGTATGGCTTGCCTATGACCCAGACACAGGTGAAATAGTTGCCTACGTTTGGGGTAAGCGTAACCTAAAAACCGCTAGAGAATTAAGAACTAAACTTGATGAACTAGGCGTTGATTTTGGCTATATTTGTTGTGACAACTGGGATAGTTTTTTAACAGCATTTGACTTTGATTTCAAAAAAGTGGGAAAACGATATACGGTTGATATTGAAGGTAATAACAATCGATTGAGACAAAGGCTTAGGCGTGCTTTTAGAAAGACTTGTTGCTTTTCAAAGAAGTTAGCCAATCATTTTAAAGCGTTTGATTTACTGTTTCACTATGTCAATTATGGCTGGGTATAGTGAGCATACTTTTTAGACCAGTACCAAAACCAAAAAAGAGGCATTGCCTTATTTAGCCAGAATTTCTGCAACTGCCAATGCAAAAACTGCCTTG
The DNA here is from genome assembly GCF_059264685.1 of Faucicola sp. SE7633. NCBI lineage: Bacteria > Pseudomonadati > Pseudomonadota > Gammaproteobacteria > Moraxellales > Moraxellaceae > Faucicola > Faucicola sp. SE7633. Next base: position 4,805 of record NZ_JCADBW010000021.1, read on the forward strand.
ATGAATAGCGAAATGGCAGAATTTGTTCAAGAAATAGATTGGAACAACAACCCATGAAAGACTTATTAACGGATATTATCTCAAATAATAAAAAAGGTTTAGCCTTGATTGATACCGCCACAGGGACAGGCAAGACCTTTAATGTTAGCGATTATATCGCCCAAGAAATTGACGAGCTTGTAGCACAGAAACGCAAAATTATCTTTATTACCCATTTGAAAAAAAACTTACCATTTGCCGAGTTAAAACAACGGTTCATTGCCCATAATAAAGTAGAATATGATAAACAAGCGGTTTTATATGTCCAAAGCAGTTTGGACGCTTTTCAAGACCATTACGTTGCTTGTATGGATGATATTAAAGCAATGTTTTCAAGCTTTAAACCTTATACATTAAAACAATTGTTGGATTATCATCAAAAGCTGAATAATGCTCCTGCTCAATTGGTTGATGCTTCCAAAAAGACCATCGAAAAAGAGATTGGCAAATTAAAAGTTTTAGTTAAACGCAAGTTAAGAAAAGATTTTAAGCAACTGGATAAGCGTATCGAAGCGTTAAAAACCGATGAAAATTGGCAATGGGTAAGCAAACTTTTTCCTGCTACTTTGACCCTTGATAAAAGCGTGCTATTTATGACGGTGGATAAATTTATTTATCCGTATGACACGCTGGTGCAATCCCCGACAGCGATTACAGAGTTATTGGCAGAATATAACGTCACGTTGTTTATTGATGAATTTGATGCCTCAAAGCAAAGACTACAAACGTATATTATCGAACAAGGCTTACAAAAACCGATTGACCTAGTTGCCACTATACAACAACTTGCAGTAAAACTTACTGCTATGAAAATCCCTAACCATTTATTACTTGAGCAAAAGTTAGAAAAACAGCCTGCTACGCCCCAAGCGATTGAGCAAGGATTGCGTGAGAAAAGCCAACAAGTGGCAAACGAATTTCATTTGGATTTATCGCTAAAAAGCAGAGAACAACCCACTAATTCTGCTTTTATTTTTTATGACAAACAAGTGCATTATCTTGCTAATGCCCGGCATCAAGTCTTAACACTTACTCCAGATACAGACAATCACGCTCTATGGATTGACATTGTTCAAAAGGATAAAAATCACGCCAAAGATAGCCTAACATTCGGTAATCTTATTAGCACGACCAGTCATGCGATTCGCTATTTTAAAGGCGGTATTAATATGTTGGCAAATAATTATCATGCCCATAAACGCTATGATGGCACAACTTATGACAATGCGGTACGCAGTTTCGTCGATTGGTTTAGCCTAGAAACTAACAGCTTTGATAATTTAGTCTATGAAATTCAATACGGCAGGCTGACCCAGCGTTGGCAACCAAAAGATACGATAGCGTTAGACGATGATGACCCGTTACGTTTTCACGAACAAGGCTTTAGTTATCACACCGTGACTGATAGTGAAGACCATGCAGGGCGTTCAAAAGTTGATACTTATAATTTTCCACACACCGCTGAAGCCATGCTATTAAGTTGGTGTCGGCATTTTATGGTAGTCGGTGTATCAGCAACGGCGAATATCAGCACTCGACTAGGAAATTATGATTTACATTATCTCAGAGAGCGACTTAATGCTGAAAAAGATTGCTCCTTTATCCACCTTACCGCACAACAGCAACAACGCCTTACTCAACAACTTATCGACAGTACCAACCAATACCGAAAGGTTAGCATAGACGTACAAGCTCATGGCTTGCCAACTTCAGATGACGATATTGCTATCAAGGACGCTTATATCAAGCTATTTGGCGGAAAACAGGCGGAAGATGATGTCAATGACCTATTTAATCATCTGCCAATTGACAACCTAGATGACGACAATCGACGACAACATCAGCTACGTCAATTTTATAAAATCTTTGTCCTATGGGTTGCTTATCAACAGCAAAAAATTACCGCTTTCTTGGTGCTGTTTAGCAAAGGTTACCGTAAAGAATTAGATTTTATCCAAAAATACTGTTCAGTTTTAAGTAACAATTTAAACTTGCCCGATAATGCCCAACAAGAAATTGTCTGTGTGGTTGGTAATACGAGTGAAAATCAAATCGACACCATCAAGATTGCATTAAGTCAAGGTGAGCGTCGTTTTGTGCTTTCCACTTATGCCACGCTTGGGGCAGGGGTAAATATTCAATACCCGATTCCCAAGGGATTGAAGTCATCTTTGGCAAAAATTAATAATCGTAATGCCAATGACTACATGGATTTTGATGGCTTATACCTAGACAAACCCACACAGCTTATCAAGCATTTAAGCAAAGATATCCCCATTCGAAAGCAAGATTTGGTTCAGCGAGTATTTCAGCTAGAGTATCTAAAATTAGCAGGTTTAACGCCCACCGACTTCGAAAAATACTTGCAAAATGCCTTTGCTTTGTATGCCAACACGTCTTATCAGCAACGCACAGACGAGAGTTTATATGATTTTGACGATTATAAGCACTATCTCATGCAGGTACTGATTCAAGCGATTGGACGGATTTGTCGTACCAATATGAAGCGTCCACATATTCATCTACACATCGATAATGCACTTACCGAGCAGTGGCAAGCAGATTTAAACTCAGAGCAAATGTTGCCCGAATTTCATAAAATTAATGAATTTATTGAGCAACAACGCAAACAAAAACGTCAAAACAGTGTGTTAGAAAAAGCATTTCAGCAGCAAGATTTTGAGCCAATTCGCTTATTTATCAACAAAATGTTGATAAAAATCGCTGACGGAACAATGACCCAAGACGATATTGTAGAATGGGAGACCCTACGAAAAATTGTTTTAACCTATCCACAAAAGCGACTGGCAACTGATACTCGTTATGACTTTTTATATCAAGATTTAGGCGAACCGCAACGTCGTTATTTTTATCATCAATATGAAGATTATCAGAGCGTTATCGTATTAAAGAATAAAGAAAGAGGGGCATTTGAGGTCAGCGAGCAAAGTGCTAGACTGGATAAACTCATGCAACATCAAGGGATTCGCCAATATTTTATCGATAATGGCTATGCTACCGAATTGATTGAAACCACGCATTGGCTTAGACCGATATTATTTAACAACATCTATAAAGGGGCATTAGGCGAAGTCGCAGGGGCGTATTTGTGGCATAGCTATGACTTGCCAACTTTGCATAAAATGCCTGAGCAGCACTTTGAACGCTTTGATTATCAGATTGATGACACGATTTATGTGGATTTTAAATACTGGCAAGGTGCTTGGCAGGATGGCGAATCGGCACGAGAAGAAATTTTTAAAAAAATGGATATAGTTAGGGCGAAGTTGGTCTTTGTGATTAATATTCTTTCTGATAATGATAATCTAAAACCTATTACGGTGCATAACCACCCTGGCAAAGGCGATGAACAAGTCATTGTTGAAGTGCCTTATTTTATCCAAACAAATCACCTTGGTAACCTTGAACAATTGGCTACCATTCGCCAACTTATTGCAGACTATCAAACGCTATGAGAACCACCCAATTAACCTTACAAACCGACTTTGAGCAACTCAATTCTCAGTACGCTTTTTTTAAATTTACTGCCCAACATGATAAAGGCAAGGCAAAAGATAGTACGAAGTATGCTGCGGTATGGTACGCAGGCACACAGCTTGATAACTTGCTCGATGAACAGGTGATTTTGGCAAGCCTGTATCGACAGGGTAATCAAGCCTATGTATTACTGGCACGCCAATCAGCAGACAGTATGGAAACCTTACGTCAAAAAATCGCCTTCAGCGAGCATTTTTCCGCCATTAAAGTTCAACCTGTTACAGCGAGTGATACCTCAGCTGATAACACGATTAGTGGTGTGGATTTATACCAATTATTGCTGAATGCAACCGCCAATAGCCAACAAGAACGTCACCAGTTTAACAATCTAAATGGGCAGTTGGTACTAGTTCCGCCGTTTAACAAAAAAACAGCAGTAATAATGGCGTTTCATTTTCAACTTACGAGCGAGTTGGTTTTGGTTGCTAAAGCTACCACTTATCAAACCAAATCCTATGCCAAAAAGACCGAAAAAGATGCTCAAAAACTGGCAAAAAAACTTGCCAAACCTGCGTATCACTTGCATTTAAACACATTCAAACGAGATTATGTTGGTAAAGATGATAACGCTTATATCAAAGCAGGCATTCCCCACCATAAAGCTAGCCAATCCGCCTTGCAAATCAAAGCTGAAAGAGAGTTTTTAAATAGTCGGCTTGCGGTCTTGCAAACGGTGGTCGATAAATTTAATCAGCGGTATGACGGTATCGTTACCACTCATTGGACAGAAAAAATCCCTGATATCACATGGGCAGAGCGTTTTCGTTTATTGCAAGATAAAAATGCCTTACCAAAACTCACTGTCGATACGGATATTCGGTTGCTGGATAAAATCGGTACAGCAGAAAGTAACGTGCTTTTACACGACATTCATCATCAGCTTACCTTGCTAAAAATCTCTAGTCGTATAGGTAAACAAGAAATCGCTAAAGCCTGTCATCTTTGCTTGGTCAAGTCAGAAGACAGCTATCAACAGTCTGATGACATTGACCCTTATCATCAGGATTTTCGCTATAGCCGACAGCATTTAACCGATGAATTATACAAGTCTGTCTATCAAACCGTAAACGCATCAACTTTGCTAAAAAATCTAGTGAAAGAGCTGTGGATTAAGCAATCGATTCGGGCAAATCATATCGACTTATTGCCAGCTATTTATCCATTAACCGATACTTGGGTGTTTGGCATGATTCGTGACAAGGTATATCATCTACTTGAACTCAAGCCCAATGGGGATTATCAGTATTATCAACATGACGATGGTTTATTGTTTCAAAAACACACTTTTGACTCTGAAGTTCGGCTTATTCAACAGGCAAATCAACCCTTTGAAGGCAACAACCAAAGCCCAATAGAGATGTTTATCATCAGCCCACAGCGAGATGTCAATGTTATTCTTAACCAAGAAGAATGTGTCATGCCAGACCTTGCTCCTATTCAAGCAGAAATCGTGGCAAAAGACCAACCCTTTCCGCAAGCCTATAGTGATAGCATTGAGTTAATTCGTTTGTTTGAAACAGATAAGTCGTTAATTTCAGACGACAACTGGAAAAATTTTACCAATGACTTACACCGCCTTGCCGAGCCGATAAGCAAAAAAGCGTTTATTGATACCTTAAATTCACATTACAAACCACAACACACGGTCAATAAAGCCGTTCGAGCTTTACTAAGGCAGCAAAATATCATTTTAAATGTCAGCAAAGCCAAAGATAAGCTACTCGAAAAACTGCCTGATATGTTCTCAATTCAAGCGGGCAAACTTGATACCACAACGGCTTGGTATAGCGTTGGCTATTATCATGCGTCGCTAAAAACTGAACTAAGTCATATGCTCCACGTTAGAAAAATCAAGGCATTGCAAGGGGAATTAAAGCATACTGAGCTACTGGCTCTGATGGACGTAGATTGGGTTAGGTATAACAATTTTACCGTGCTACCTTATCCTATTAAATATCTACGAGAAATTATCGCCATGCAAAAGCAGTAATTTTTAAGGCGTTTTCATTGGTTGAACATACAGATATCACTAAGGGTTTTACGGTTTTTGTTTAAGCATTTAAGGGAAAGGTGAGTTAGGCCCCAAAGACGGCTAACCCACCCGATAATACTATCTTACAATTATTTCATCCCTACGATTTGCATCAAGCTGTCAAAGCTATTGACCACTTCATAACTGATGGGCAATTGCTCTACGTTGGCAAGATTGTCCGCTTGATCTAGTTCAGCGTTTTGTATTTGACTTTGTTGCAACTTAGCAAAAAACGCTTTGGCACTGGCAATTTTTTGTTTTTCAGTTTCTCGCAAGTCCTTTTCACTGGTTGAGCCTTTGGTCTCTGCCACGAAATAAACATGACGAACTTTATCTTGATTAAAGGCAATCGCCCAGTCGGGATTATAACCGCCGAATGGCGTTGGAATTTCAAAGTTCTTGGGTAGTTTGGCATACACCACAACTTCATTGATGTGCTGTTCTAACTCTGCCAAAAATTTGCGTTCAATGTCAGAATCGGTTTCCACATATTCCCAGACATGGCGACTGGCTTTAATGGCGTTGTCTGACAAGGGTAAATTACTCACAAAAATATCGTTGCTATCATACCGCTCAGATGTCAATTCATAGGCGATATTTTGTACAACCAGCCTGGCTTGTTGTTCGTTAATGATACGGCTGACTTCGCTGATAAAGGCTTCGGGGTTGTGTTTAAACTGTGAAAAAACCGCCGAATTTATCTTACCCAATATTGCCACCACGGTACGACGGGTAAGCCTTGTACGGCGTGCTACTTGTCCTATAAGGTCGTATTTAATAGGCGTTTGTACATTGACGCTGTACTGCTCACGATTAGACTGCACTTGCCCAAAACTTTCGCCTTTTTTCAGCAATTCGTAGTCGATATTGTCCTGTTGGTTGGCGGTTTTGACGGTATAGGTGAGTGAGCGAACAAACTGGTTATTTCGCTCACGGCTGACTTTGTCAATTTCGCTGATACTTTCAGCTACCAATTTGTCGCTATCAAGCCCAATTTGATAAATAGATTTTTGGTTAATGCGACGCCATAGGGCTTGGAATTCTTTGCGGTTAAGATTGTCTGGGTTGATGGTATTTTTGGGTTTGTTGCCATTGTTAAACATGCCATCAAGGGCGTTTGGATTCACCACGTTGCTAATGAGCTTGTGGATAGAATTGGCAAAGGGTTGCAACTCATCGGGCAGTTTTGGCAAGCGATCATTGTCTTTATCGTCATAAAACTTCGCCAGTAGGTTATCGTCATCATCGAGATAATCGTTTTTGACCAAATATTTATAAATCTGATTGGCTGTCTTGTCATCAACGACCATTTGCCCACCCAATTCACTCACCAAAGTTTTACCTGTAAAGTACTGTGGATTGGCTTTGCTTGGGCGAGTTGCTAGGTTTGATAGCATTTCTCTTTGTAGATTACCGACAAATTCAGCATAGCTTTCGTTGGTAATCACGGTTAGGTTATTAAGCCTATGCACTTCACCAAGTGGTAGATAGCCACTGTCCATGCGTGTGCCATGTTTATCCACCGCTAGACGTAAGCCACGTCCCACTTCCTGACGGCGAGAGATGACGTTGTCCGAGTGCTTAAGTGTACAGATAACAAAAACATTGGGATTATCCCAACCTTCACGCAAGGCAGAATGGGAAAAGATAAACCGTACATTTTTACGAGCGATTTGTTCGTCACTATCCAGCGGTTCGGGAAAGGCAAGTAGCGATTCTTTGTCTTTTAAAATCAAGTCATAGGCATCGATATCATCAGCGACCAGTACTTTTTCGCCCAGTTCTTCGTCTTTCACGCTTTTGACAGTGGGGTCTATCAGGTGGCGGTTTTTATCAAGGCTAAAATAGCCGTTATGCGTACTTTGGGCGGTAATGGTTTTTAGGTAGTTTTGATAAGGGTCGTTCGTTAGGTTTAGGTCAATGCGGTTATTGACTGCTTCGCTATAGGTTTGTTCAAAGATATCGGCATATTCCCCATTTACCGCATTGCCGTCGCTGTCGTACTGGCGGTATTTGGCGACTTCGTCAATAAAGAATAAACTTAAGACTTTGATGCCTTTATGAAATAACCGCTGTTCGATATCCAAGTGCGAACGGATGGTTTCACGGATTTGGATACGGCGTAGGTCTTTATCATCCACATTACCTTGTCCAACGTGTAGTACAATACCATTGGCAAATTCGATACTGTCCGCGGTGACTTGGGTAACGGTGTAGCGGTCTTTGTACTGTTCGGCTTCGTTTGAGATAACGTATAAATCATCGCCTTGTTTGATTTGGCGGATTTCACGGCGAAACTCGCCTTTGGTCGATTTGATTTCTAGCTCTAGACGGGCGACGGGGGCTTTGGTAGAGACTATCACATCTTGTAGGTATAGATAGCCGTTTGTCCCTGTCAAGCCTTTGACTTCAATGCCTTTGACGGTGATTTTTTTGACCAGTTTTTGGTTGTAGGCATCAAGGGCATCTAAACGATACACGAGGTTATAATCACGTTTGTGGGTGGCAGAATAGCGTAGGATAAATAACGGGTTAAAATTGGCAAGGCTTTGTAAGGTCTTGTCCGCGCCCATTTTTTGCGGTTCGTCTAGGATAATGATGGGGCGGTTACGGCGTATCACGTCAATGGGGCGACGAGAACCAAATTCATCTAGGCTGGCATAAATTTTGCGGGATGCTTCGTTGTTCGCCCCTTCTTTGATGGTGTTAAAGGCTTGCACGTTAATAATCATGATGTTAATACCGCCATCTGAGCTAAAACTCTCTAGGTGGTGCAAGGCTTTGGAGTCGTAGATAAAGGCTCGTGGTTTTTTGCCATATTCTGCCAATAGGTCGTCTGCCATCATGCTGATACTTTTGTTCACACCTTCTCGAATGGCGATACTCGGCACGACGATAATAAACTTACTCCAACCGTATTGTTTGTTCATCTCAAATATGGTGCGTAGGTAGGTGTAGGTTTTACCTGTGCCTGTTTCCATTTCGATGTTGAGATTGAGCGGGCTTTGGGTCAGGTTATCGCCTTTTTTGTTGTCGGCGGTGACCAATGTATCGGATGTTGGCAAGCCTTGTTTGGCTTGCACGGTTTGGATATTTTTGAGAATTTCATTTAAGTCAAACAACGGCGCATTGGCAAAGCCCACTGTTTCATCAGTGTCATTATCTTGCTGATTGTTTGACGATGGTTCGTTATTTTGGCTGTCGTCAGTAAAATCAAATCCTGCCTGTTGTGGCAAACGATTTGGTGTTGGTTGAGCGCCCCTATCTAGGGTGTAGCGCGTCAGTCCGTTGAGTTGTTGTTGTCCGCTGAATACATCAACAACGGCTTGCACAGCATCAAGTTGGTAGGCTAAGGGTTTAAAGGTGATTTTCATGTTTTTCTCTTTTTGCCTTAGATAAAGCGTACGTCGGTATGCGGTGAGAGTTGTTTAAAGCGTTCGACGATGTTGGTTTTGTCGCTGTCGGTGGCGATGGCGCGTTCACTGGTGATGAATTTGAGCGGATTGAGTGCGGCGATGTCATTGACCATGTTTGCGTCGATATAGTCTAGGCTGGCAATGAGTGAGTTACCGCCCACTTGGTAGATGGTGTGTCCGTTTATTTGAGTGCGTTCAATCGGTAATGACAATGGCACGCCTGTGTCTAGCATGAATTGGAATAGTAGGTCTTCATCGGTGCGGTCGGGTTTGATGTTGTCTTGTAGTTGGTTGATTAGGTCTTGGGTGTAGTCTTGCGGGCGGTAGTAGATGTCGTTCATGTTGGTGGTGTCGATTTTGAGTACGCGAAAGCCTGTGTCAAGCTCGTTGATACCTTCCTTGTCGGCATTGTCGGCTTTGATTTTTGCGCCTGCGCGGCGGATGCGTTCTTTGGATATTTCGGCAATGGTTGGGTAGCCTGCTTTATGGGCTTCGGATTTTGGGTCGGTGGGTTCTGGGATTTGCACCATGATAAATTGGCGGTTGCCACCGTCTTCGGCATTGAGTTGCATCACAGCATGAGCCGTTGTTGATGACCCTGCGAAAAAGTCTAAAACTAAGTCATTACCATCAGTGATACTACCAAGTGATAATATTTTAACTAGCAACTCCAATGATTTAGGGTGGTCAAAATAACTGTCCTCAAATAATATTCTCAATAACCTTGTTCCATTTTCATTTCGCATTTCTGTTTCATCCCAAACAGATTTGGCTTTAGTAGTAGATTTTCTATTTTTTTCATAAATATTCCATCCACCATCTCTTTTTTGCCTAGCAACAACTTGGCTTTTATCTACATCGTTTATTGCAATATTATTTTTTGATTTATCTTTACCCCATCGCCAAACACTTTCTTTGCCTAAAGAATTTAAAGGAACTGTTTCAACGTAAAATTTCTCATCTTTTTCAAGGCTTACTGCACAACAACCATTCTCATCTAATGAATTAGGATTAATGTAAAATGGATAAAACAAATTAGGGCGATTTTGCCTATGAAATTTAGGATTACGGTTTCTTAGTTCTCTCAATTCATAACCGCCACTACTATCTACAAGATTAAAATCTACATCTTTAGTTAGCTCATTTAACTCAGATTTTTCACTTTTAGAATAAATAATTAAATATTCATGAGATACTGCTATCTGCTTGTAATCTCGTCCACCAGGATTTGTGATATACGATATTTCCCCTAAAAAATTATCAATACCGAAAACTTCATCACAGATTTTTTTTAAATTCGCCTGTTCATTATCATCAATCGAAATAAAAATAACCCCATCATCGGCTAACAAATTCCGCGCCAATTTGAGCCGACTATACATCATCGACAACCAATCACTATGAAACCGCCCATTACGCTCCGTATTCGCCACCAAGCGATTGCCATCTGCATCCACCTGCCCCGACCGCTCAAAAAACTCAGCCGTATCCGCCGCAAAATCATCGTTATAAATAAAATCATTGCCCGTATTGTACGGCGGGTCAATATAAATCATCTTCACCTTGCCAAGATAACTTTCTTGCAATAGCTTCAATGCCTCAAGATTATCCCCCTCAATGAATAAATTGCCCGTCGTATCAAAGTTCACACTCTCCGCACGACAAGGGCGTAACGTCTTAGCGATCGGGCTGTTTGCCGTCACAATCGCCTCACGCTTGCCTACCCAGTCAAGGCGGTAACGCTCTTGCGACCCATCAATCACCGAATGCGACAGCTCTTGTTTTAATAACTCAAAGTCAATGCCACGCTCAAGGATGGCTTGCCCGCTGGCATCTTTTAACACATTGCCTTGTTCATCGGTTTTTGGCTTTTCGGTGATACAATTGGGGAATAGCTCAGCAATGCGGTCAATGTTGCTATCGACTAGATTTGGGGTGTGCATTTTTAGGGTCGTCATGGGTAAGTCCTTGAGAGTTTGAATGAATTATTTGGATTAAATAAGTAAGTTTTGCTGCGGGTTATCATCTAGCGTTTGTAGATACGCTAGCCCTTTGTCGGTTGTGCGATAGGCTTGGCTTGGGTGCGTATCTTGGGGGTATTTTTTGGCGAGTTTGGCTTCTTTCACCAAAGCAGTTAAATGATTTTGTGTGGTTTGAGTCGTTCTTGCAATCAAATCCGATACTTGGGCTAGGCTCAAAAAATCATGCTGACAAAGTCGCAGAATAATCGCCCTAAGCTCGTCATTGGGTAGTCGTTTCTTTAGCCTTGCAGGGGTAGCTATACTAATAAGATGGGTATTATCGGAAATTTCTACTTCGTTATTAGGGTAGCTCAGCTCGTTATTAGGGTAGCTCGGCTGGTTATTAGGGTAGCTCGGCTGGTTATTAGGGTAGCTCGGCTGGTTATTAGGGTAGCTCGGCTCGTTATGATCAGTGTTTAAGTCATTACCTGCCAAACTTGTTTCACTTCCTGCTATCCTATTATCACTCACCAGACTATAAATTGCCCATCGTCCGCCTGTTGATACCAACATTCCTTGCTTTACAAGGTGCTGTAACATCTTGGTGATATCAGCAGGATGATTGGGTAATAATGTTTTTAGGCGTTGATGATTGGCTTCATTCTCAAGATAGATAGTTGCTAAGATAGCCTGTTCATCAGTGCTAAGAGCTAAAAACGCTTTGCCATATTCATTTTCTAAATATTGCATGACATCGTTTGGAAACAAGTCATTCATGCTCAATTCAAGCACCGTCTGATAATTAGGCTCTCGTTTCTCATACAAAGATGGCAATTGCCAATGACAAGCTCGCCAACCTGCTAAAATCTGCGGAATCCCCGAACCTGCCTGCTCGCCTGCATTAATAAATCGGAACATCTTATGCAAGTTGCGATTACGGCAATCTGACTCACCACCTTGCAATGATATCTCAATAGGCACACGCATTAGACCAGGGTTACGAAAATAGAAGTGATTGGTATATTTTACAATCTTGACTGATGCACGGTCACTATAGTCTGCGTGAACCAATGAATTTACCAAGGCTTCACGGATAGCTTTATGAATGGGGGTATCATCCTGCCGTTCACCATTTTTTAACTTAAAAGGAATTTTAAGGTCTTGGGGAAGTTTAGCGGAAACTTTACGATAAAAATCGAATAGATTACCACTCCAATTTCCATCAGGTACGATTCTATCTATCCAGCGAACTGTATCATCATCAGATTCTCGCTCTTGGTAATCTAACATATACTCTGGAAAAATCTCATAAATAGCTTCTTGATGTCCAAACATCAATAGCCCAGCTTTTGTCAGTCCTTCTTCACCAGTATCACGGTTTTTAGCATAACCACCAATTTTGGTTAAAAAACTTTGGTTATCGTCATCATTCCAAGGCGACGTAGGATTAAAGTTAGTATAGCGTTGCCGATAAGCTTGTAGGGACGTTAAATCTAAATCTGATAACGAAAAATTGGGCAAAATATCACTATCTAGGCTATCTTTGACCTGTTCAGCAATTAACCGTTTGACTTGTTCATCAGGTAATCTAAAATCGCCCTCATGCTGTCGAATAAAGGTATTACCAAAAGGATTACCATCTAAAAATATGGGTTGTTGCTTACGAGTTGCCCTAGGGACAGAGACTAATAAAACGGTCTTTCCTTGAATATACCATTCAAAAATATTGCTATCCGTAAGTAAATTATAGCTAACTTTATTCTTGTTATTAACTGTCTTGAAAATATCATTTTTGATTTGATGAACTCGCTCAATACCAGATACTTCAAACGTGTTGTTTTTCTTAATTTCCTTAACCCCAAGTATAATTACACCGCCATTCGTATTGGCAAACGCACTATAGCTGTCCCAAAAACTATTAGGTAATTCTCCTTTACCATCTTTTCCACCAGCTTGTTTACACTCAATATCGACACTTTCTTGAAGCTCTGCAAGGCTATTTTCCGTAATTTGCTGAATAATCTGACTAATACTCATGGGTTTTCCAAAATTATTTTAACAACTCGTTTAACTGTTTTTGTAGCGTTTGTAATTGCAAGTTCATCTCAACTTGCCGATTAAACTGCTTTTCTTTATAAATCCGTTTTTGCAACTCATTAATTTGTTTGGTAAGCAGTGCGACTTTTTCGGCATGGGCAATTTTATCTTCAATGCTATCAGTTTTTTGCGACTGCAGGGAGAGACTATCAACACTTTTTGATAATAATAAAACATCTGACGACGTTTTATTCATAGAAAGAAGTAACTGCTCAATAAAGTATTCATACAAATCCGCAATTCCAAACACAATCGGTAAATCTTCACGTTGTGTTGGGTCTTGCCAATCTGTGGCATAGTATTTGCTTAAGACGACTTTTTGGCTGTCCGCTTGGCTTTGACGCTTATAAGTTGCGATAACTTTGATTTTATCTTCAAAGACAATCTCAAAGATAATCGGTGAGGGTATCAGCTTATCAATAAACTGCAAAACTTCCGTATCTAGCTTTTCAACACGACTGACAATGCTGAATATTTGAATTTCTTTAACGGTATCGCTATCGGTTAGATTGATAGTCTGTGGTGAGAGCTTATACGCCCATCGAATACTCTCTACTTGCTCCACAAACAAGCGTTCGATACGGTGATTGGCACTGCCTTGTTGGTAAAACTTATTTTTTGGGATAATTTTATCAACACTTGCGGTGATAGGATAGTGATATAGCATCATGGCATACCACACTCATCAATCAATACGATAAACCCAATGAGTTCAAAATCATTCACACCTGACACATCATCGACTAAGGCACTGGTCGTCATCCCCGAGAATAGACTATCAATGTCTTTTTCGGCTTTGACGGTTTGGATACTGGCGACTGCTTTATCCAGTAGTGCCGAATATTGGTGCATATCTCGCCCATCATCGGTACGCTGGTTAAACAATTCATAAGCGGATGGTAATGGTTTGTCCAAATGACGACAAGCCAGCCGTGCCTTGTCGAGTAGCTGTTTTGACTGGGTATAGTCGCTGATGACTTCGCCTGATTCACTGATATAGACCAAAAAGTAAGGATATAATCGGTTGGCGGTCAGATGACTGGACACTTCTTTGCCAAGGATATGCCTTGCTTCAAGTACAAACATCACGCCAGCGGGCAGGTTATCTTGTGGTCGAGCAGGCACGACAGCGTGCAAGCCTTTGGGCAAACGCTTGATATCAGGATTTTGTTCAAGATAACCTAGCAAATCCATACGAAAATCATTGAGTCCAAGATCGGTAATTGCGACACCCGTATTGGCATCTTCTAGGTCAAGCACTTCATTTTGCAGTTTTTGTAGTTGCTCACGGCGATAAGCAATATCATTGGCTTTGGCGGATAGTATGTTGTCATCACCTGTACTGGTCATATCAACAATCACCATACGATTTTCGACCCGCTCACGCAGATTGATATACTCGTCTAGGCTGATATCAGGCCAATAATTTGCCAACTGAATTACAGCATTGGGCGAACCAATACGGTCAATCCGTCCAAAACGCTGAATAATACGCACAGGATTCCAATGGATATCGTAATTAATCAAATAATCACAGTCTTGCAGATTTTGTCCTTCAGAAATACTATCTGTTGCGATAAGCAAATCAATTTGGCGAGCTTCATCGGGAAAAATGGCGTTTTTTTGTTTTGAAATCGGTGAAAACAACGTGAGTAAACCTTGCATATCATAGCTTTGTCGGCTATTGGACATGGTCTTAATCGTTGATTTGGTATGACTACCTGTTACCAATGCGGTATTGATACCAAACTTATCAAGCATTAAGGGGGCAAGATATTGGTACAGATAGTCTGCTGTATCGGCAAAGGCGGTGAAAATAATCACTTTACGGTTATCATCATTAATCGGGTTTTCAACCTTTTGAGTGATATGCTGGACTAAATGTTGAAGTTTGGCATCGGCTTGTTCATCGATAGGTTGTATTGACCGTAAAATACCATCAATCACTGCCAAATCAGTGTTTAAGTCTGTTTGCCAACGTAACAAATCCAAGTCTTCAAGATGAATTTTGAGTTTTGAGCCGATTAAATCTTCTGGGTATAGGTTTTCGCCATTTTCATCTTCATCATATCCAAAGTCTGGCGATATACTGACATCATGGCTTGTTTTACGTTTTTTATAATCATCGATTTGCGACAGCACGTTTTTAATATTGGATTGCAATACGGTTAAAGTCAGTCGAAACGCATGAATCGAGCTTTCTAGCCGTTTGAGTAGATTGACCGTCATTAATGCTTGTAGGCTCTTCTCACGGTCAGCTTGGCGAAAACGTCCACCACCTTGCGTTTGGGTATCAAAGATGGCTTCATACTTGGCAAGTTTACTATCCAAAATATAACCGACAGGGGCGTACACTGCCATACGAATCAGCGATAAATCTTGATAAAGCTGATTGAGGGATACGGCTTGTTCATCAGTTGAAATATGCGTTCTGAATGATAATGGCTTAAGCCTTTGTGGAAACTGTCCGATGTCCTTTGTATCATAAAAACTTTGGATATGTTTGCGTGAGCGAGCAATCGTAACACTATCAAGCAACTTAAAAAAATCAAAATCGAGTAGATTGAGAATGGCAGATGTCGTACGCTCCTGTGGTGAGAGTTTTGCCCAGACATTAAAGCTTGCTTGAGCCCTGCGAAAAATCGTCTCAATATCACGTTCAGTATCGAGTTTGCTATCGATATTTTGACTCTCGCCCTCATAGGCAAGTGCTAGCTGGTTTTTTAAGTCGTTAAAGCGATTATTGACAGGCGTGGCAGATAACATCAATACCTTGGTTTTGACTCCCTGACGAATCACTTGATTCATCAAACGGTCATAACGGGTTTGCTTATCCTTAAAAAACTCTCGATTACGAAAATTATGCGACTCATCAATCACCACAAGGTCATAATTCCCCCAATTGACCCGTGATAAATCAATATTTAAGGTATGACCGCTCTTACGAGTCAAGTCAGTATGATACAGCACATCGTAGTTAAACCTGTCTTTTACGAACAGATTGGTTTTGACATTGCTATTATAATTCGTCCAGTTTTCTGATAATTTTTTGGGGCATAAAACAAGGACGCTTTTATTGCGAAGTTCATAATATTTGATAACGGCTAAGGCGGTAAATGTTTTACCCAAACCAACACTATCTGCCAAGATACAGCCATTATAAGTTTCTAGTTTGTTAATAATCCCTTTAGCTGCATCTTGTTGAAAATTAAACAGTTTTTTCCAAATAAGTGTTTGTTGAAACCCCGTTAAGTCATTGGGCAATACATCTTCATTAACCTGTTGTAAAAAATCTTTGAAAATATGATAGAGCATTAAAAAATAGATACGTTCTGGTGAGTTTTCTTGATACACCGACGCAATATGGCGAATAATTGGCTCAGTGACATCTTCAACCTTATCTGTATCATGCCAAATTTGATTGAATAAATTAAGATATTGGTCGGCAAAGGGTGTGTCAAATCGATTAACGATATTGGAAATAGCGTTACCCTTTTCATAGCCCAAACCAACAGGTGTAAAGCCTTGAATAGGCATATAGGTAAATTTATTGTCTTGATTACCCACATACAAAAACTCTTGCATAGGTGCATTACTGCGGTTAGATTTAAATACCGCTTTTCGGCGTATCCAGTCCGCGCACTCTTTGGCAATGGCTTTTTGAGTAAGCTTATTTTTTAGATGTAGCTCAAATGTTGAACCATATAAACTGTTTTCACGCCAAAACTTCGACTGAAGATTTTCATTAGACGGTTCATGAATCACATATTCCCGTTTTTCTTTTTTGAGTTTATCAACAACATTATCAGCGACGAAGGTCGGGGAGGTAAAAATAAATTGTAAACTCTCTATTTGTTCCAATTCATGCTTTAACGCAGCAAAAGCATAAATCGAAAAATAAGATGCAGCTATCTTGATTCGATTATCAGCCAAAGGAACAAGTTGTTCTTTAATGTCATCGCCAAGTAAGTGGTTGATATTATCAAGAAGTTTCATAATGGATGATCTATCGTCTGAATATTTTTTAGGCAATTAAAGGTGTGTGTTGGATGTTTTAGGTTAAGCGGCATTAGGTTCTTCAAGTAAATTATTAACGGTTATACTTTTATTGTAGTGGTTTTGATATGAGTTTAGGCTAGCAAACAATTGAATAGTTGTCTAATACTTTCCAAGAAAATAATTAGTAAATTCAAATCTAAGAAAGTTAGGTTATAGGATGTTGCCGAATATGACTACTGAGTATATATTTCACTTATCATTAGCTAAACCTTTTAAGCCATTCTAAATAAAAAATTCAAGGTTGTGTTCAGAATTTTGCTATACAAAAAATAAGCATGGCACATTCAAGGCACAAATAAGGCACACAAAATTTTCTGTGTGCCTTAGCAAGGAAAAGTGGTCAAAGATTTTATAATAGTTTTGAGATAATAGGGTAAGCTAAAGCATTGATTTAAAAGTAATAAAAAAGCCACTTTCATTAAAAGTGGCTTTTTCGAATTTGGAGCGGGAAACGAGATTCGAACTCGCGACCCCGACCTTGGCAAGGTCACCTGCCGATTTTTCATTAAATGACATTAATATATCTTAAAGTAAAGCCCTTATAATTCAAGGGCTTTACTTATTTTATAATCCATGGTATTTTACGTCAATTAAAATAAATTAGGAAATATAAAGAAATTTAGTCACGCAGTTTTTTATAATTTGACACCAACCTATTTTTTTATTCTACTCTACTCTTTGAAATTCATATGTCTGAAGAAATTTTTCGTCCTGCCCCAAAGCGTTTAATACTCGAAAAAAGTCGATTAATAATTCATCCTGAGGCGGAGGATGCTTATCGCGTTTGGCATGAATTTCATATCCAAAAACCACATTTCAACCATCAAATTTTCACTGGATATTATCAAGTTTTACCAAAATTAGTATTAGGTAAAATTAAAGAACAATATCTATTTTTTGAAAATTTTGAGTATATGTATTATGTTGCCTCCTTAAACAAACCAACAAGTATCCATAGCCTTATTATTCCTGAAAGCCAAAAAAATATTGAACTTTGTGCTTGGGCTCAAGTTTTACAGATACCTTTTCAAAATGAGTTAAATCCTGCTGAGTTTTTTAATGTTTTAAAGCGTGTTGCCCCACTATCTATTTTACAAAAACTAATGAATACCAAACGTTTTGATAAGACCCAGTTCTTAAAATACTATGGACTTCACAAAGATACTTTTGGTTATTATCAGAGTAAAATTAGGGATAATCATCGCAAGCAACTTCCTAAAATGTCGGAATGGATGAAAAAATCATAGTTTTAGCAATATATAAATTTTTATTTTATAAACAAAAATTGATAAATCTTGGCAAGGACTGCTAGATGATATGTGGTGATTAAGATGGCTTTTAACAAAACTATCATCCACAAAATGTGAAAACGGTTTATAATTTCTATTATATTTATATATTTCATAAACCTAATGTTGAGATAGTATTATGATTGGACAACGCTTAAGTCTTGCTCGCACCGCATCAGGGATGTCTATGGAAAAACTAGGCACGATAGTTGGTGTCAGTGCAAATATGATAAAAAAATATGAGCATGACCAAAGTATGCCCACATCAAGTATGTTGTTAAAGTTGGCTACCGCTCTAAATACCCGTATTGAGTTTTTCTTTCGTCCGCAAAAAGTGACTTTATCCCAAGTTGAATTTCGTAAAAAGCATGATACACCTGTCAAGTTACTTAAACAAATCGAAGCAGATGTTATTGACCAAGCTGAACGTTGGCTTGAACTATCGAATTTATGGGCAAATTTTCCTGTTAAAGACTTTCAATCAAACCTTTCGATTGACCCAATTCATACATTAGATGATGTGGAAGTGGTTGCGAATAAGTTGCGTGAGTATTGGCAATTAGGCACAAACCCTATTCCGCATTTGATTGATTTGTTAGAGAGTAAAGGTATTTTAGTCATTGTGACCAATGTTATTGATGATAAAAATAAATTCGATGGGTTGCAAGCCAGTGTTAATAATTTGCCTGTGATTGTGGTATCGAATCATTGGTGTGGTGACCGTCAACGCTTTACCCTTGCCCATGAACTGGGACATTTGATTTTGCATGATTATCTTGACGAAGGTATTGATGAAGAGCAAGCCTGTAACCGCTTTGCAGGAAGTTTTTTGTTGCCAAAGCAAGGTGTTATTGAGCATTTGGGTGAACACCGCAAAAAAATATCTCCCAAAGAACTTAGTTTTTTAAAACATGAATATGGCTTGAGTATGTCAGCCTGTGTCCATCGTGCCAAAGATTTAGGTGTTATTAATGCCAATTATCACAAAACCATGATGATAATTTTTGCCAAAAATGGTTGGCGAAAACAAGAGCCTGATACGCCCTACCCATCGGAACGTACCTATTTGTTTAAACAGCTCGTCTATCGAGCATTGGCAGAAGAGATTATTAGCGAATCTAAGGGTGCGGAATTACTAAAAATGTCTGTCTTTGACTTGCATTACAGCCAATTTTTGGGTAATCACACGGCTGAAGAACTTGAGAGTATCTAATGCACGTTCTAATTAGTGATGCCAATATTTTGATTGACCTTGAGGTAGGCGGTATTATCGAAGGTATGTTTGACTTGCCTTATGAGTTTATAACCCCTGATATTTTGTTTGAGCAAGAACTTAGGCGAAACCATGCTCATTTATTAAACTTAGGCTTACGGTTAGGCGAATTGACAGGTGAAAGCATGATGTATGCTTATGAGTTAAATGCACAAAATTCTCAACCAAGTTTAAACGATGCCTTTGCATTAGCCCTTGCCAAGCAACAGAATTGTCCACTTTTAACAGGCGATTTAAATTTACGAAAAATGGCAGAAAGTGAAGCCGTTATTGTTAAAGGAACACTTTGGTTAGTAGAGCAGTTAGTTATTCATTCGGTCATTAGTATTGAAGTGGCTCTTTCGGCTTATGACCAAATGGCAAATCACGGCAGACGATTACCTTTTGACATGGCAAAGAAAAGAATTAATGAGGTTGTTCAATAAAAACCAACCCACAATTAAAATATTTCTCGGGCAAAAAATGCTTTTAAATAATCAACAACTCATCCAAACATTAAACAAGCTAATCCCGCCCGATTCGCCCGATTTTAACTATTTCCAATTCAAACTCATTGATTTGGTACGTCATAAAAATTTCCTTGTTGAAATTGCTGATTCCTTTAAATTACCAACGCAAGAATTGGCAGATTTTGACCAACCGCAGTCGATTATTCGGCAAAGTAAAAAATCCGAAGAATGGGGCGTTACTTATCTGCTAGCCAGTTTTCTACAACGTTATCAACAAGATAACGAGGCGATAGATTTTTTAGGTAAATATTTACAAGTTTTGTTATTGATAAGCTATCGAGGCGAAGACCACAAAGACAAAGTCAAACATATGTGTGTGCGGGTACGGATGGCACTTGATGAGCATAAAGCACAGCATCGTATTTTAACAAAACTTATTGAAATTCATCATCAAAACGAGGATATCGAAAGCGTTTTTAGAGATATTCAAGCGTTTGAAAAAATCACCCAAACACAAGAGAGTTCAGGCGAAATACGTAATGACCATCTTGCTCAAAAAATTGGACAAATTCGTTACGCCTACGAAGTCGCCTACCAAGACAGAAAAGCGTATCGCCTTTCTAGAAATCGTAAATCCACAAGTTTAACAGGTAATCGACTCAACAACGGCAAGCTACTAGAAACACAACCACTTGACCCAAAAGACAGCGAAAATAACGTCCGTGTGATGAACATGGTAAAAGTGGATGAGGATAGTAACGTCGCTGATAACGAAAAGATTGCAGACAATAAAGATAGCCTAGAGTTAGACAATAACTTTGACCCAACTAAAGAAACTCAAGCTTCCAGCCAGTTGCAGACTCAAGAAACCAGAGATAAATATAAACACACCAAACGCAATCAATTTGCTTTTCCGACCAATACCCGCATTCAAACGCTAGAAAATTATCAGCTATTGTTTAGTCTAATTTGGCAGAATTTTGCCACCTCAACAGGGGACGAAAAAAGGGTGTATGCGGTGCTATTACTGAGCTTGCTGACAGGGCGAAGTATCAAGCAAATTCGTCAAGAACTTGCTCTTGACCCCAGTAAACGCAGTTTTTTAATCACCAATGAGGATGTTATCTATAGAACGACGGTAGATGTGACCAGTAACCGCCGAGATGCTATCAAGCCTGTGCGTAAAAGTAACAGCAATTTCATTAATTTTGCGTTACCTGAAGAACTTCCGCCTGTTATCCGCTATAAATTTTTATTAGACGACAGTCAAATTAATCCAATTATTGAGCAACTTAGAGAGCATTTAGATTTTGCGGTGTTATCGCAACAGCACTTTGACAGTGCCCTTAGCTTTATTATCAAACAACGGCTGAATGAATCACTTCAGGCGGATTTTATCACAGGGGTCGATGTCAAGCATTCGTCAGGCTTGTATTACACCAGCTTTGAAAAACAAAGCATTTTATTCACGTATCAACAAGCCTTTAATCTATTAACCGAAAAAGTTTTTCCAAAGTTAGTATTTGACTTACCCGTTACTAAAGAAAGTACGGCGATTGGCAGTGAAACGGCGTTAAATGATGATATTGTTAGGCAATTTTTTGCTGAATTAGCAGATTGGGTCAAATCTTATAACGGCAAAAAATCCAAAAATACACGTGAGGGTGACGAGTATATTTTACAGTTTCAAGCTTATACTATTTGGCTTTGGTTTGTGTTTCTGCTTTTGACAGGTATTCGTCCCGTCAATCATGCCCCAGGGTTTTTAAATCAAATCAACTTGACCCACAAGCTGTTATGGGTGTCTGATAAAGAGGTGCGACAAACTGGTAGAAAAACAGATAAAGGCGGTGATGGGCGGTTGATACCTTTATGTGACTTTTTGATTCAAGCGATTGAAAACTATTTGGCTTATATCCAAAAATTTGCCATTCAGTATAATGTGGCAGGTACGAGTAAATCCTTCGATTTGCAGGGTATTTTAAACTCAGAAATTCCACTCCTACAATTTTATAATTTTCGGCATAAATCCTTTGAAGGCATTAAACCTAAATCTGTGTCTAATCAGCTTAAAGACTTTATTCAGCACCAAGATAACTGGCTTAGGCATCAGACACGAAGTTTTTTGACGGACACAACGGCTGACTTGATGATTAATGCGTTGTATGGGCATGAATTGGCTGACCAAGAATGTTGGCATCCTTTTTCGTCCATGCCGTTAAATGAGTTTAAGCAAATATGTACTCATCTGCAAAATATCGCTGAAAGCCTAGATTTAGAACAAATTGAGGTGAACTAAATGCTAATGCCATCGGGTCATCACCTACGTAAAGAGCAACATAAAAAGGCAAAAATTAAGCTAGAAGCTAAGGCTTTGGCTTTGATTAATCAATTCATTACGCCAGAGAAACTAGCCAATGAAGGCGATAAAGAAGTTTTTAAACAATTAGACAACTTGTTACAGCAGAATTTTAATACCAAAAATAAACATCGGTTGGCTCGCAAAGCTCTGCTGAAATGGGTCATTCAATACAATAAAACCCATGATAAAACCATTATCGAGCCGATGATTCCCCTGCTTGTCGAACGAGATAAGCTAATGATTGATTATGATTGGTTTGTTTATGGCACGCAGGTAAGCCAAGCGTTCAATATGATGCTTGATTTATGGCAAAGAAAACGCTTGTTTAGTGTTGATGATTGTATCCAAGGTTTTTTGTACACCAGTATCATGCTTGGTGGGCTTAATGATACCGAGGCATTACAAGCCCTTTATCAATGGCTACTTCACGACAGAAAAATTTACTATACCCAAGTTCCCACAAGCAATGGAGTAAATACTGACGTAGCACAACAGTATCGCATGATTATCCCCTTGGCTGTCGAAAGTGAGGTGTATGGTAGTCGTGTCGCTCAAAATAAAAATCAAATCGTTCGCTACGTCACTTATTTACCCGATGATATCAGCCTGTGTTTTTTGTATGCGTTAAAAGACAAAGATTTGTCAAAACGCAAGGTTGTTCATTTTAATACCCATATTCAGCAATTATCTCGCACGTTAAAACTCACGAATAAAAAGCCCGAACAACCCTATCTTTCACACTTGATACGCTATGCCAATTTCCATTGGCAACAGCTAACGGGAAGTTTGGTATCGCCTGCAACCGTTAATGTGATGATGGGGCGACACCGAACCACGGCTATCAGTACGAATAAACTGTTGAATTATAATCAAGAAGCACTCAAAACTGAGGGTGACATCAACGTCACCCTAACTGCCTTATTCAAATCAATTCAGCAAACACCAACGAATAATGCTTTGCCACCCTTGGCGTATCCTGAATTTAGCCGTAACTTATTGCGAGAATTGCAAGAGGCGTTAAAGCTATCTCGTAACAAAGCTATTGAAACCATTCAACTTATCCGCCAACAATACCCACAAGATAATGCCAACCGCTTAATCGCTTGGGTGTTGTCAATGCTAGGTCAAAAGAAACAGTCGCTAAACAATAAAAGTATCAGCCTGTACATCGGCGTGATAGGGCGGCAATGGCTTACTTTAACCATGCACGAAGATTTGTCAATTTGGACGGCTCAAGACTATGAAGAGGTGTATGAAGAGATTATTTTTAGCAAACTTGATGATGGCAGACGTATCAAATCTTTGGCTAAAGCGGATGACAGTGAGGATTTTGATGTTGATTTAATGCCAGAAGACCTTGATATTCTTGATGAAGAAGAGGAATTTGAGCAAGAGAACCAATCCGAAGAAGAAACAACCAAATCGCGAGAAAATCAAGCCTATACCAGCGGGCGTATCAAGGCATTTCATGACTTTCAACGTAAATCCTTTAACGCCCCTAAAATTGAGTTCAACTGGATAAAAAATAAATATATCGTCAAAGATAATATCATTTCACCCAAAATTTATCATGCAATGTTGGCGAGGTTAAGCCGAGCCAATCTAGCACCAGACGACTTACAATTATGCCAATCTACTATCATACTGGCATACCGTCTAGGCTTGCGGATTAATGAATTGGCAGGACTGCAAGTGGCAGACTGCGACGGCACGACAGCAAACTGGGTATGGTTGCGAGCCAATCGGTATCGGCGATTAAAAAGTAGTTCAGCTAGACGTAAATTCCCTGCTAACGCCTTGTTAAAACCCAATGAATTTAGCATTTTTGAGCAATTTGTCGCCCGTAAAAAGCGTTTAAGACATCAGTATTTATTTTCTATTGGTGATGGTAGCCAGCCGTTACCTTTAGCATTTTTTTCCAATCTCGCTACGATTTTATGGGATAGTTTATTAGACCAGCATGATTTTAGCTTCCACAGCTTTCGGCACACGGCAATTAGCCAAATTGCCTTGCTACTCAATACGCAACCTGCTTTGGCAGGTCTGATGACGGATTATACCGCTGAAGAATGCGATACCATCAGAACCGCCTTACTAGGAGAAAATCAAGGGCAAAGCCATTGGTTCGGTCTTGCGAGTTTTGCAGGGCATATTGACCCAGAGATGACGTTTAAACATTATATTCACACGGCTTATATCGTGGCAGGATTACAGCAACAGCAGGTTCAACTAGACTTACCTTTATTATTGTTAGAAAAATTAACAGGTATTTCCTATGCACAGTCCTATCGCATTCACCCAAATTTCTATGATAAGCATAAAAAGACCGTCAATTTATCTTTATTTCGTCAATATTTTGCCAAACAACTGTGCGATGAAACGGCTCGGATTTTACCAAATTTAGAGCAATCTGTGACTTGTCAATCCGTTAGCACAACAGAGCAACCTACAGTTGAACAGCTTGATAAAGAAGAAAAAATTGCCAACTCTAGTCTATTACACTATCAGTTTGATGATATCATTGCATTTTTACAAGAATTGCAAGAAATTGATTTAGAAAGCCGTGATGCCCAACGGGATATCATTGCTTTACGGCATGGTATTTCGCAGGAAGTAGCCATAAAAATATTAGCCAATATCCAAAATTTCCAGTTCTTTGAGAACAATGACCTTATTCTTACCCAACCCCGTGGGCAACAAAGCCAAACGCAGGTAATAGAATTGTTGGAAAAAGCAAAAATAATGGCTCTTGAACAGCCAGAAAAATTAAGTCGATTTATCGAAATTTTTGCGAAAAAAGTTGCAGTTAGTATCTCCACGATTCGTTTTGGCAATAAAGACTCAGAAATGGCGATGATGAAAGAGTTTTTAACGATTGGCACTGAGCTATTACCTGCAAAGCATTGGCAGATACGGGCTTCAACTAAAAATAAAGCCAATAAAGTTATCCAACAGCTGGAATTATCAGACAATATCTTAACCGAAAAGCAAACCAGCTATCATGGCTATCAAGTTAATATCGTCGTTGAAACCCAAAAACATTCAGAAAAAAATCCTGCAAAGGGTGCGAAGTATTATAAATCCTATGGTGTGCTGAAATTCTGTGGTTGCTTGCTTGTGGCATTGAAAAGCAATGAATTGCCATAAAATGCCATGCTTTGCAATGAAATGCCATAATTTGCCATGCAAAGCAACGAATTGCCATGCTGATGAATGGCAAACCACGCTAATTTTATCAATCAAAAATGCTAAAAATGATTGATAAACTACCTTTGCAGATAGTTAGATTAGCAATTTATAAATTGCTTTACTTAAAAAAAGAAATTAATATGTTGCTATTTATAAGATAGATTTTTATGACTTTACTTGACCAAATCAAAAAACGCCGTCTTGCCCTGGGCTATAAACAAAAAGATATGCACCAACGTATTGGTTTATCCCGTCAGCAATATCAACAGATTGAATCGAAAGGTAATCCCAGATTGGATACTTTAGCTTTGATTGCTAAAGGCTTAAATTGCGAACTTATGCTTGTTCCAAGTGAGAAAAAACAACAAGTGCTTGCGATACTAATGCCTGAAGATGAGAAAAATAGTGATTTTCAGACCTTACTTGACAATCCTTGGCAGGGTATATTGGAGGATGAATGATGACAATGGTTCGGGTACTTAAGCTGTCATTACATGGGCAAGTAGTGGGTTATTTAGCAGGGTTTAATCATGGTAAAAACGTACTCACTTTTTCTCAAGAATTTGTGTTGAATAAACAGCGTCCGACCTTTTCATTGATTACCCGTCAAGATTTTCCTAATGCAGATAAACTGCTGTCTGAACAATGGACACATCGCCAACGCCTTAATCCAATCTTATCCAACTTACTGCCTGAAGGGGCGTTACGCAGTTTGATTGTTCAAGCATTAAAAATTCACATTGATAACGAATTTGAGCTGATGACTTATCTGGGGCAAGATTTACCAGGGGCATTGATAGCCGAAAGCGTTGAACCACAAGACGTACCAAGCTATATCTTTGGTAATGCTGACCCTATAACCCCCAAGGTTTTATCTCCTCAAATACTTGCCAATCAATTCTCTTTGGCAGGGGTGCAAATGAAATTTTCCATGAAGCAGTATGGTGAACGTTTTACGCTACCAAATGTGGGTAAGCTGACAGAGCTAGGTGATTGGATTATTAAAACGCCTTCTATTGCTCATCAAGGTGTGCCACAAAATGAGTATAGCATGATGACATTGGCTCAACTAGCAGGTGTAGAAATTCCCGAAATTCAGCTTGTTCGTGTTAATCAGCTCGATAATCTGCCCTCACTTCATTTACCCAATGAAGATTATGCGTATGCGATTAAGCGGTTTGACCGTTTGACAACAGAAGCTCAGCAGACCCAACGCATTCATAGTGAAGATTTTGCTCAAATTTTGAATAAATATCCACACCATAAATATGATGGCGGAAATTATACCCAAATTGGCAAAATTCTGTATCACTATAGCCAAGATGGATTAGCAGATGCCCGACAGTTGGCACGGCGTTTATTGGTGAATATTTTATTGGGCAATAGCGATGCTCATCTCAAAAATTGGAGTGTGATTTATCCCGATACCTATCATTTACGCCTGTCGCCTGCATACGATATCGTGTTTACCAAAGCCTATATTCATAATGAACAAAGTTTGGCACTTAATCTGGCAAAAATCAAAAATTGGTATCAAATGGATTTATCACACTTTGAGGCATGGGCAAAAAAAGCTGATATTCCGTGGCGGGCAGTCAAATTAGAATTAGATAGCGTGCTAGAAATTGCCCGAACGCAATGGCGACAAGAACTTGAGCAGTTACCCATGTTAGATGTTCAAAAACAGTTATTGCAAGAGCATTGGCAATTATTGCACACTGATTTTAGAATTTAAGCACATTTTGTAGCAGTTATTCCGCTTACTGTATTGAGTCCATTATGAAAAAACAATTTCCAAAGGGAATACAAACTTTTGCTGATATACGTAAGGGCAACTACTATTATGTGGACAAAACGCCCTACATTGTTGAACTAGTCAAAGAAAAATTTGTGTTCCTATCTCGTCCTCGTCGATTTGGTAAAAGTTTAACGCTTGATACAATCGCTGAACTTTTTTCAGGTAATAAGACATTGTTTAGCGGTTTGTATGCTGAAAATAACTGGGATTGGCAGAAGACTTATCCCATTATTCGTATCGACTTTGGGCTTAATACCAGTCTTGATTACAAGTATTTAACCAAAATATTGCATGAGCAACTTAGTGAAATTGAGCGTGAGTTTGGGATTGAGCGGATTTATGAAACTTATAGTGGGCGGTTTGGCTATTTGTTAAAAAGAATTGCTGAACAGTATCAAAGTCAAGTGGTGGTGCTGATTGATGAGTATGACAAGCCGATATTAGATAATATCACTGATGAAGGGCAAGCCGTTTTAGTCAGAGATGTCCTGCGTGACTTTTACGGGTCAATTAAAGCAAGCGACAGTTATATTCGATTTAGTATGCTGACGGGCGTATCAAGATTTAGCAAAATTAACCTGTTCTCAGGACTAAACAATTT
Source organism: Faucicola sp. SE7633 (assembly GCF_059264685.1). NCBI lineage: Bacteria > Pseudomonadati > Pseudomonadota > Gammaproteobacteria > Moraxellales > Moraxellaceae > Faucicola > Faucicola sp. SE7633. Next base: position 32,928 of record NZ_JCADBW010000021.1, read on the forward strand.
AACGGATATTACCTTATTAGAAGAATTTTCTGCTCTATGCGGTTATACCCAGTCTGAGCTTGAAACCGTGTTTGCTCCTGAACTCGAAGGCGTGGATTTAGCCAAGGTCAAGCATTGGTATAACGGTTATAACTGGACGGGCGAAGCAGTTTATAACCCTTATGATATTTTATTGTTCTTATCCAACAGCAGAAAAATGTTTAAAGCCTACTGGTTTGAAACAGGCTCACCCACATTTTTAATGGATATGTTGCTCCATAAACATATTGATATTACGACCTTGCAAGGCATTGATAGCAGTGAGCAAGTCTTATCACAGTTTGAAGTGGGCGATATTAGCCCCATTGCTCTGATGTTTCAAACGGGATATTTGACGGTTGATAAGGTTTTACAGCTACCCTTTGGCGTGCGTTATACGTTTAAATTTCCTAATATTGAAGTGCAACAAAGCTTTAATCAAGCTGTTATCTATAAGTTCTTGCCGACGCAAGCTTCTCAAATCATCCGCATTCAAAGTCAACTATACCAAAATCTTGTGGATGACGATTTGTCGGGAATGTTTGTTACCATTCAAAGTTTTTTTGCAGGCATTCCCTACAATTGGCATAGCAATAATGATATTGCCCATTTTGAAGGCTATTGGGCAAGCGTTTTTTATGCCTATTTTGCCAGTATTGGATTGCACATCAATGTCGAAGAGCCGACTAACAATGGTCGTATGGATATGACGGTGTTTTTTGCTGACCGTGTGTATATTTTTGAATTTAAAGTGATTCGTCAGACCACTGACAAAGGGTCGGCACTTGCCCAAATTCAAGATAAAAAGTACGACCAAAAGTATCAAGGATTGGGTAAACAAATCTACGAGATTGGTGTCGAGTTTGACGAAAAAAGCTTAGAAATCGCATTTCAATGCCAGACCTTGCCATCTAATAAACCTATTGATTAAAGCAGGATATATCGATTTTTACACCATTTTTCGACATATCATGATTTCGTATCGATTGCATCGACATATTAAAGCGTTATGTCGATTTCTAGAATATTTTTCGACATAAATCTCATTCTAAAGCAAAAATAGGCTAAGATAGCTTTATCTTGATAGAAAATCTCACCAAGATTGTCTATTATTAAACGTAACAATCATACTTTAAAAAGTAGCTCAAAACCCCCGCCGTATGCGAAAAATCATCCACATCGACATGGACGCATTTTATGCCAGCGTCGAACAACGGGACAACCCCAGTCTGCTAGGCAAGCCTGTCGTGGTCGGTGGCGACCCCAACGGGCGAGGCGTGATCTATCCGTGGATTGATTGGTTATTTGAACAAACGCCAAACTATTTGGCGATTCGCTTGGTGGGAGTGACGTTTTCTAATTTGGAAGACGATAGTGAAATTGACCAGTTAGTGTTATTTTGATACGGGAATTGCAAGGGTTAAAAACCTTTATCGTTGTTAAAATTTGTTTAAATTTTTATCTTTTGCCATAATGCAATGATTGGCGACACAAATTTATGCTTAAGAAATAAAAATTAAATTCATAAGGAACTTTCATGTATAGCCCCCACCTCACCGTGTATGAAGAACTCAAAAATGGCGTATATCAGTCACCGAGCAGTTATTTGGTAGCGATGAAATATCGTATGAAAGATTTTAACCCTGTCAATGTGCGTGAACGGCTAGAATTTGTGTTACAGCGTGACGATATCGATGAGATTGTGGCGGTAGAAGAAGGTGATGACGGCTATTTAAATATTATCTTATCGGCGATCTATGACGAAGATGATAATAAAGATAGTGAACCTGTGTTCTTTATGTTTACTGTCAAGCTATTTGATAACGATCAGCCTGACGAATGGGCTTATGAAGTAGCTGAGTATCGTAACCGCAATCTACTTGAAGATGAGCGGGTCGCCATGCACCAAGCCGAGCAGATTCTTGAATGTTACACCTTTTTAAATCTGGCATATCCACAAACGCATTTGATGTTACAGTTTGCGGTGATGAGTGCAATAGCGGGTAAAAGCTATGCTGTGCAAGATAGAATAGCGAGCACGTTTTTGAGTGGAGCATGGCTTGCGGAAATGGCTCAAACTTATGTTCCGCCAAGCTTAGAGCTGTGTTATGTGATTCATGCGATTACCCCTGACGATGCCGAACATGGCGAATACTGGCTACACACGCATGGCTTGTTAAAATTTGGCTTACCTGAATTGGAGATTTTACGGGTGACACGTCAGCAGTTAAGTGTGTGCCAAGGCATGATTAGTACCACAGCGACCCGACTGCTTGGTGAGCCTGAAATATGGTATCGTGATGAAAATGATTTAATCGCCCATAATGCACAAGGCGGTTTAAGTATTCGCCTCTTATCATGGCAAGATACCTTAACTTCTGGCGTACTTGAAAGCAAAAAAGGTGGTATCCGAAGTTTATTTAAATCATCGGCTGAATCGTTTAGTGGGGATTTTAGCGAGCGAGAAGCAGATGAAATCCACACAGAGCCGAGCATGGTAATTTTGGCAGATGTGGATGGCGAAACTGCCCCGTTAAGTGCGTTTGGCGAGCAGCTAAGTGAAGACAACCACACTATGTTTTTATTACCGAATGCAGAAACCGCACGGATGTATTATTTGGCAAAAGAAAAATTGCCATTATTTCAAGAATGTTTTCATCGTTTTGCTCCCGAACAAGGGCAATGGGGCTATATGATGAAAATTCATTGCCACTCTGAAAGTACCGACAACACTGAGCATATGTGGTTTGTAGTGAAGGATATCAATGAGGAAATGGTTACTGCAACACTGGTTAATGAGCCATTTAATATTCCCGAAATGCACAAGGACGAGGTTTATACCATAGCGTTAGACCAAGTCACGGATTGGACGATTTATTCGACCCCATTGCAAGCTCAAATCACGCCAAATGAGGCGTTTCGGTTACGTAAGTTTTTGAGTGAAGGGTGATAATACACAAATTGACCAGTTGGTGTTATTCTAATTATTTTAAAAAGGCAAAACCATGACACCGTTATTCATCCTTGGGGCAGGCATCTCCGCCCCGTCTGGCATTCCGACATATCGCCAAGATGAAAACTCGCTATATAACGATGACGAATTGATGGCAATCATGCACGTGGGTAGCTTGCATGACCCAATACGTCTTGCCAAACTGCAACGCCATTTTGCCGACTGGCAGGCGTTAATCGATTCCAAACAGCCTAACTTGGCTCACACACTGGTCAAAGAAATGGTCGAAGCTCATAACGGCTTTGTCGTCACCCAAAATGTCGATAATTACCTAGAACGAGCAGGGCTAGACCCACAGCGGATTTATCATATTCATGGCGATTTTAGCCACAATAAACCCCAGCATGACGTGGCGAATATCGTGCTGTTTGGTGAAATGCTGATTGACGAACCGACCTATTTGCAACGCCATTTTGATGACTTTGATACAGTGATTATTGCAGGGACATCGCTGACGGTGACTTCGGTGCTTCAGTATATCAAGCCTGATACCGATGTGTATGTGGTGAATAAAGAACGTATTGATTTGCCGTTGCCCAAATCCATGTTTAAGTCAGTGACGGTGATTGAAAAGGATATCATCGCAGGATTGCAAGAGTTAAAAAACCTTTTGCAATAAATTTGCCCTATCGCTATGATACCAAGTCCATTTTATCAAAAAACTTATTAATATGGTTAAATAAATTTAAAAATTTTTACCTATAAGCATACCAATAGATAAAAAAGAAACGGATTTTCTTATAAATTTCAAATAGGCAAAAAATGACAAGGTTGTTTATGCTCACTTTGTTTAGCCAGAACAACCTTATCATATCCTTTAATGAGTATTGATTTAGAAACTACCGCTCACAAATACCGCCACGTATTTTTCATAAAGCCAATAATCTGATTCAATGGCACAGGCTCAACCGACCAGTTCTCTCCCTGCTTTTCCACAATCAGCATACAGCCTTCAGACAGCTTACCGTTCTTATCAAATTCAAGCTCTGCTACCTTAATCGACTCGGTAATGCCATTGTCGGCAATCTGACGGTTATACGGTTCACCTGTATGCCCATAAAAATGGTAGCTAAACGCTACTTGGTCAAGTAACTCGGCAATCTCGACTGACCCATAGCCCCGCTCGCTTTCCGATGGCTTATCATGGGTGAGTAGAATATCCATCTCCACTTGCGACTTAGCCAGCTTATTCAATGCTACACGCTCATAATCTTGAATAAAAATCGGCTCATCTCGGTTCTTTCTATCGCCAATCCGTCCCACACCGACTAACGTACAGGATTCACTCGCTGGTGTATCTGATATTGAGACATTAACTTTCTCAGGGGTTTCAATCATTTGGCTATTATTTATCAAGGTAATCGGCACACCCGAACGGCAGACAAACACTTTTTGATAAACATCAATGGGAAAAATTGCTGTATCGCTCTCGTTTTCGAGTTTATCCAAAAACGCATGGTCTTCATGATTGCCCCGAACACACAACATCTTAACGCCCAGTCTCTCTAAAAATTGGCGAATCTCAGGCTTATCGACACAAAACTCTCGCATAAATCCCAGCTCATCAGGGTCGTTTTTCGCATGGCGTAACGTGGCTTTGTCCATCGTATCTTTTGTTGGAAACGCCCCCATATCCCCACATTGCAAAATCCAATCAATACGATTGCCTGTGCCTTGTTGGTAATGATGAACCAACTTAAACGGCAGTAAAAACTTACCGTGAATGTCAGCGAAAATGGCAAAACGAAGCATTAAAATTTCCTATTGTTTTTTATCAATTACTTGGTGATTATCTCAAATTATCCTAAAAAGAACATACAAAATAGCGATGTATCGAATGATTACTTGCTCAAGAGTTTGTTATTGTCAATAACGCATTAAACCAAATTTCCTGTCTATCCACTCGATTATCCACAGTCTGCCAAAGATTCAGCGTTTTGGCGGATTTTAATTGTGTTTCAATCAACTGCCAACGTTGTTCATTCATATCACAAAAAAATCTTCCGTCTTTTTCTCGTTCGCTATTGCCATATTTGAAAGAAGCGTAAAGGATGCCATTGGGTTTCAACAGTTGAATTAAATCATTTATCACGGTTGGCAAATCGTTAAAAGGTAAATGCAACAACGAAGCACACGCCCAAATGCCTGTAAATCGGTTTTGCCACTGTTGATTTTTTATTTCATCAAAGGTTAAACATTGCCAATCAATGCTTGGGTTTGCTTGCTTGGCTAAATCAATTAAATTCTGCGAGCCATCAATAGCAGTAACATCAAATCCTTGACTGGCAAAAAACACACTATCTCGACCAGAGCCACAGCCAACATCCAAAATTTTTTGCGTACCATCTAGTAAATACTCTAAAAAAGGCTGATACACATTTTGCATATCGACATTGATTGTTTGGCTAAAAAAATCTTTAGCATGGGTCTGATAAAAATCTAAAGTCGCCATCAAAAGATACTCGTCCCTTGGGCTTTGGGTTGCCAAGTATGAATCAGATGTTCTTTGGAAAAGCGGTAAGATTTATCCAAGAAATATTTTCGGTCACGCTCATTGCTACCTGTTTGCATAATCAGCGTTTCTCGTAATGGGTGATGACTGCTAATCAAATATTCGTTGCGAGTATGCAAGCGGTTCAACAATTCAATACTTGGCACTTGGGCAAATTTGCCACTTTCACCACGATTACAGTCTGGGCAAGATAGCACAAGATTCCATACCCCATCCACACTAACAGGGCGACAGCAACCAGCCGTTGCCACTTGTGGTTTTAACAGATGTGGGAAGAAATGATCAACATCAGCGAGTAAATCATCAGCAGAACTGATACTAATTTCTTTAAAACAGTAGAAACAACGGCTTTTTTGATAGCCATTTAAAGCCCCACGAGAACTGGTAATACTAACTCTGCGATGTTTGGTATCGTGGGTGAAAAGCTGCTTGGTTTCTTGGTCAAATTCAACGCCAATCAAGTTTTTATTGATATTGAGTTCCCATGCTTTTTCGACCAAATTCCAACGAGATTCGGTTTCTTGGTTCAAATCTTGGGCGGAATTGTCATACACGTAAAACAGTTTAAACAGGTTATCAGTTAAGCGAATACCTTTGTTGAATTTGCGTTCATCAATGAAAAATTCCTCATTCACCACGTCATAAAATCGCTCAGTAATGGCTTTGGTATTCACCACATGAAAGGCATCAAGCACATATTTAAAGCCTTCTTTTTTGGTAATTTGAATGAGCCTATCTTCATCAATTTTACCATCATTATAATCTTGACAGGCTTGGATAAATTGACTGGTTTTGGCAGTGCTTTGCTTTGGACTGTGCTTAAGATGTTCGGCAAGGTGAAGTGCGTAGGGCAGGGCTAAATCGTCAAGGGTAATTAAATCCGATTTTCGCTCAAGACTAACATCAATCAAGCTTTTGGCAAGGGCAAATTTATAAGAAGCCGTATTTTTGCCAAAGAGAATAATGGCTCGCCAGTAGTTTTCTAGGGTGGGTTCGACATCGACAAAGTTCATGTTACATCCATGTGGTAAGCTTTGATTTACTATAGCATACCCCAACCTGAATTTTGTCAAAAATTACTATAGTTAAAACTGTAATATAATAAGCATTTTAAACCAATACCACCATGCCCAAAATATACAACCAAGACTTACGAGACAGAGCCGTCAACCACTGGCAAAAGACAGGCAACAAAAGCCAAACAGCCAGGCTGTTTGAAATCAACCGCAACACCCTTAATGACTGGATAAAGCTCTATCAAGAACAAGGGAATACCAAGCCAAAACCCTTTGCACCTGTTGGCGTAAAACACATTATCACTGACCTAATCGCCTTTGAGGACTACGTTAACGCTCAGCAATTCGACACCGCAAAACAGCTTAGAGAACAGTACTTAAAAGACCATCCCGATGTCGATATTTCTTATAATGCCTTTTTAGAAACCTTACGTCGAATCAAATGGAGTTTTAAAAAAAGACCCCGCTCTTTAAGCAAGCCGATTT
>NZ_JCADBW010000022.1:0-34901 GCF_059264685.1 Faucicola sp. SE7633
TAGTAAGATTTTAAACATGATGACAGGGTGAAAGGCACTTTCGCCACGGTCACTGCTATGGACATGGCGTAGGGTGTGTTCGATACTTTGCCAGTTGATTAGGTTATGTAGTTCATCGAGTTCTTCGATGGCTTTGTGAGCGTTAATGAGACTGTCTGCTAGGGAGAGTTGCCCTGTTTGTTTCCATGCCATATTCGTGTCTTTTGCCATCTGTTTGATTTTACTGTATTATATCACTTTTACAAACTTTTGTGCATTTGTTCGTGCAAAGGTTTTTATAATGCTTTAACGCTATGATATATTTACTTAAATTAATTCAAAGCAAGTAAAATATCATTATATTGATGAACCACCTGTATAGTATCAGGAGCAAGCTTTTTTACTGTATCAGATGGTGAGAATAAAAATCCTTCACTTACCGCTTGCAGCATTGAAAAATCATTAAAAGCGTCACCTACTGCGATACTGTGAACTGACCTATTTAATAGAGCGTTTACTGTCTCATGCTTGCCTTGGGCTCTGGTGTATTCTACTGAGCTAATAAAGCCTTCTGTATCAATGACAAGATGATGACAATAAGCAGAGGATGGCATAATATTCAGCTCTATAAAAAATCCCCCTAGTAATTGATAAAAGCTATCTGAAACAATGTTGACTTCATAATTCTTATCTTTTAAAGACTGAACAAATTTATTAGCATTCATTAAAGGATGAAGTTTATCAACAAAATTTCTCACTGTTTGAAAATCAATCTGATTGTTTTTAAGGCAATTAATACGGGTTTTCATTAATGCTTGATAATCGGGTATATCTCTTGTTGTAACTTTGAGAGCCTCAAGACCTAGGCAATCTGCTAGGTAAGGCCAAATTTCTGGGATTAATACCCCTTCCATATCTATAAATGCCATCTTTTTCATATTTTTCTCGTTAAATATTTGATATTACTAAGAATAATCCTAAGAGTGCCAAGATAACCCCAATAATTCGATTAATGAATACTTGTTGATTAAGCATCTTAGTTCTTAAAGCTTGGTGAGAGAAGAGAATTGCTACCAAGGCAAACCATATTAAGTGAGCTAGAGACATAAATATGCCGTATCCTATCAATACATAGGTTGGGGTTGTTGTACTGACAATTTGAGTAAAAGTGCTTATCACAAAAAGTGTGGTTTTAGGGTTTAAAGCATTGGTGAAAAAACCATATTTAAGTGCTTGAAGTCGACTAATGGCAGAAGTAGTGCTAACGTCAGTGACGGGTTTTTGAATAAAAGTCTTATAGCCAATATAAATTAAGTAACTGGCTCCCACATATTTAACAAATGTTAGAAAATTGGGTGCATACTTAATAACTACGGACACGGCAATTAACGTATAAGCGACATGCACCAATACCCCAAGAGAAATACCTGTAGCGGTTAAAATACCAACCGCTCTACCGTACAGATAACTATTTTTTGTGACAATCGCAAAATCTGCACCAGGGCTAATGACTGCCAATATCGTAATCAATGCTACCGCTAAAAACTCTGTCATTGTTTCATCTCTTTAAATGTAATTACTAAAACATCCCTATATGCCAACATGTCGTTGTTAGAAGGCGTAATTTCAGAAACACCGTGAAATACTCTATGATCATCTACCAGAGCAATGTCTAGAAACTTATCTAATTCAAAGCTGTTTAACTTATTTTGCTCTAGGTCATCAATGGTTGTCACGCCACCTTGCATATTTTGACGCTTCACCATTGCCATTAAAACAAAATCAACACCGTCTCGATGAATACCTTCAGGGGTAGGCTTACCACGCATAGTTTGATTGGACTCAATTCGAAATTGATGAGTCTCTATGAACCAGTTTTTATTTTTTGAACCATCAAAGGCGGTATAAGCGAATGCCAGAAGACCATTAAAAATTGGATTGGCTATAATCTCATCGATTTCAGTGAAGTATCTTTCGATTCCACCATTTAGAGTATTGTGATCAATTGTTTGATAATGAGGGATATAGGCATTTTTATTACAAACTCTATCTTTTATCATAAAAGTTGCATGTTTGCGCTTTCGGTAGTTGCCATTATCAGACATATAATTATCTGTGACTAAATTATTCCAACTTTCACAGAAAGCTAAAATAACTTGTGGAGTCATTGAAACTTTTTCATCGAATAGTTTTCGGAATATATTGCTTTCAACAAATATAAATCCTTTTTTTAGTAAGTTTTCTTTTATATCAGACATCAACTGAGAGTTAAAAAATAATGAATCATAAGTTACTGTTTTTGAGTTATTTTTCATAAAATCACCTTTGCTTTTGAAGATGATTGTATTTTTTCATTAAATTGGTTAAACTAAAATTGATTTATTCTAATTAATTTATATGAGTTTTTGGCATGATTGAGCGGACACCTTTAAATGGCTTAAAGTTTTTCTATTTTTGTGGTTTGTATGGTAGTGTGACTGTGGCAGCCGATAAACTCCATGTGACACAGAGTGCTGTGAGCAAACAAATTAAAAATTTAGAAGATGTACTGCACATCAAATTGTTTATTAAAGTAGGTCGAAAATTATCATTAACAAAGCAAGGCGAAATATTATTCGCCTGTTGTGAAAAGATTTTTCTGCAATTAGATGATTGTCTAACTGATTTAACAACTGCTAATAAGCCGTCTGCTCAATTGGTATTATCTTGCGAGCCAACGATTTCAATGAAGTGGCTGATTCCAAGACTGGTGGAATTTAACCAGCTCTATAAGGAAGTTGATATTGTTCTATTGACAGGCGGCGGTAAAGTGGAATTTGAAGAAAAAAATGTTGATTTGGCTATTCGGCGAAATGATTTTGATTGGGGAGAGCACATTTACTCTGAAAAATTGGCTGATGAGTACATTGTGGCGGTTGATAAGGCAGGAGCAGTATTGCCAACCAATGAAAAACTGATATTAACTTCTTCTCGTCCAAATCTATATAAAAATTTAAGGTTGAATAGGTTGATAAGCAAACAGTTATTATCTTATGAAAAAAATGTGCTAGAACATTTTTACTTATGTATTGAAGCTGCTTTAGCGAATTTAGGAACCGCTATTGTCTCTATTTATATGGTAGAAAGAGAGATTAATCACGGTCTGCTTCGTTATGCCTCAACTCCAGTAATGGATGGTTCAGCTTATTATTTGTTGTCGAGATATACGTTTGAAGAAGATCCACGTAAGGTTGTTTTCAAAGAATGGTTAAAAATCCAATTTACTGCTTCTGAGGAAGCAATGTTATCTCAATATCAATATAAGTTAATGTGATTTCCTCACCACTGCGATAGTCTCTGCCCAACCGCTCAAACGCCGCTATCCCCCCAGTCATAATCGATGAGTCCGCCAATTGCACGCTAAAGTTATGGGCGTTTTTACCGATAAACGTGCCTGTATAGCGTTCATCGTCTTGCATATTGGCATTGACTTCCTCCCCTCCCTAAAGTGAGGGGATTCCTACTGCTAGACGGTCAAGCCCGACCGCAAGAATGTTCTTACTGGCGTTAATATCTCTATCATGCCATGTGCCACACTTTGCACAAGTCCATTCTCTTATTCGCAAACCTGCTCTACCTTTCGGACTACTGGACATATCGCCACAGCACGAGCAAGTTTGGGTAGTGTATCGTTCATTTACGATTTCAAAACGGCAACCTGCGTTCTCGCACTTGTAGGTCAGTTGTCGTTTGAGTTCAAACCAACCTGCATCGTAAACCGATTTGGCTAGTTTGCCTTTTTTACTGCTAAATTGGGTGGTTTTAACATCACCGACCACGATTAGGGCATTGTCTTTGACTAATTGGGTGGTGAATTTGTGGATGAGATCTTGGCGTGTATTTTTGATTTTGGCATGGATAGCCTTAACACGTTTTTTATTTTTGGCTCGTTGAGCAATGGCTAAATCTTTAGCATATTTGAGCGTTTGCTTGATTTGTAGTTTATCGCCTTTTGAGGTGGTGGCACTGTCTTTAAGCCCTAAGTCAATACCGACACTACCTGCTCCGCATTGGGTTTTAGGGTATTCTTTGACGGTGATACACGCATACCATCGGTTACGGCTGTCTTGGACGATTTCGCAGGTGTTTATTTGATACAGCGATAGATTGTAGCTATCCCATAGGTCGATGATGAGCTTTTGCCCTTTGGCTAAACTAAGCTGTAGGGTGGATTTTAAGCCTTTTTTACCCGTCTGATGAGTAGCCAGTAATTTGATTGCGGATTGCTTAAATGGAATCCAACCTAGGCTTTTACGCTTTGAGTTTGGGTGGTTGGTTCGCCAGTTAAGTTTAGCCTTTTTGAATTGGCGTCGCGATTTGGCGTGAGTTTCGTTAATGGCTTGTATGGTTTGAGAATGCAAGCCAAGTAGTTCACCGCTACCTTTGGTGTATTCGTTTAGGTCATAGGCACTAAAAAATTTGCCTGTTTTTTGCAGGTATTTGTAACTCAAGTCATTCACATAGTTCCACACAAAATTGACCGAACCGCTTAGGCGATTTAGCTTTGCTGTGTGTTTGTCTTTTATGCGTAGCTTGAGGGTTTTCATGGGGTTAGTTTAACATATTTAATAAGTTTCTGTGTGTAAGCATGGTTTCAAAGTTGCCTTATATCCACCGCCTAAAGTCGGTGGTTTTACGGCAATGGAGGATAAATAGCCAGTTCCACACTTTTAGTCCCTTTGTAGTGGTCAAATATTTTTAATCAAAGTCTCTTAGAGTCTGTCTAAAAATATTTGACCACTACATTCCAGCCAACGATAACTCGCTTAAACACGTCAATGATAAAAGCGGTACAAACCCAGCCTGTTTGAGTCTTGATATAGGTAAAGTCAGCAACCCACCGCTTGTTTGGGCTATCTGCGGTAAAGTTGCGTTTGACCAAGTCAGCAGGTTTTTCTTGGTCGTCTCGCTGTTTGGTGGTGATTTTGCCTTTACCCCGCCATACGCCTTGAATGCCTAGCTGTCACTGTCTTGCCAAATCTGTTTGATTTGTACCATGAGGTGTTTTTCGCTTTGTTTGCGATGGCTTTGCTTTTCTGGGTTCTGTTGATCGTCTTTGATGCGACAGTAGGTGGATGGGGCGATTGGCAGGATTCTGCAAATCGACTCGACCCCATATTTTTCTTTTTCATCGTCGATGAATTTGACCATCACTTGGGTTTGCGGCCCTTCTCCGCCTGGGCGAAAAAAGCGGCAGCTTTGCGAATAATTTCGTTGGTTTGTTTGAGTTCTCGATTTTTTCGCTCTAACTCAGCAATGCGGGCGGCTTGGCTTTCGGTGGTAACGGTAACTGGATTTTGTTTGGCTAGGTGATTTTTATGCCATGAGCGTAAGGTTTTGGGTGTGCAGCCAAACCTAGGGGCGATAGCTTGGATAGCTGCCCAAAGTGAGGGATAATCTTTTTGCGATTCGATGAGTAACTCGACGGCTCAAGTCTTAACTTCTGTTGGGTATTGTTTGGTTTTCATAAGAGGATTGTCTCAGCGTTTGGAGTCTCCGACAATCCCAGTACAGTTCAAGTGTTTTTTATTGCTCAAAACCATAATTTTACTTGACCTTGCGCCTAACTCAGCGATAATAATAGACAATTTTTTTACCCTTGATTTTAGGCGAACAAACATAGGCGTGTTGGGTGGTAGATAAGCAAAATACAGACGATCAACAAACTGACGCGCCGATGACGCACACCACGGTGTTATTGTATGAAACCGTTGCCGCAATGCTTGGGGTTGGGGCGGCGCGCTTGAGCGCAAATGATGCGCCACCTGTGCAAGCGTGTGGTGTGTTCGTTGATGCCACGTTTGGACGCGGTGGGCATAGTCGGCTGTTGCTTAAACATTTGACGGATGATAGCCGCTTATTGGTGCTTGATAAAGACCCCGAGGCCATCGCGGTTGCCAAAGACTTGGCGGCACAAGATGCGCGCGTCATGGTGTGCCATACCAGCTTTGCCAAGCTTGCTAAGAGCGTAACAGCGGCAGGGCTGAGTAAGGCCGATGGCATCATGGCGGATTTGGGCGTGTCATCGCCGCAGCTTGATGACGGACGGCGCGGATTTAGCTTTATGCGTGATGGCGCGGTTGATATGCGTATGGACACCACGCGCGGTCAGTCCGTGGGTGAGTGGCTGCAATCGGTGGATGAAGCCACGCTTGCCGATGTGCTATACCAGTACGGCGAGGAGCGCCACAGTCGGCGGATTGCCAAAGCCATCAAGCAAATGCCAAATTATGATTCGACGCTGGCACTGGCAGAGACCATCAAGCAAGCACATCCCAATTGGCAAAAAGGCAAACACCCTGCAACGCAAAGTTTTCAAGCGCTGCGTGTGTTTATCAACAATGAATTGGGTGATATTGAGCAGTTTTTGCAGCAAAGCATTGAGGTGCTAGCACCCAACGGGCGGCTGGCGGTGATTAGTTTTCATTCGCTTGAAGACCGTTTGATAAAACAGTTTTTGCAAAAATACAGCAAAGGCTATGACCCAAAAGCTGTGCAAGACTTGCCTGCCCATCTGCCTGCGCCCACTGTGCCGCGTTATTTTAGTAAGCCTGAGCGCGTCGCGCCGTCTGCCGATGAAGTCGCTGCCAATCCGCGCGCGCGCAGTGCATGGCTGCGTGCTGCCAGGCGTCTTGTTGATACTGCGCCCGTATTGCCAACGCGCTGAGCAGGTGCTGACCCAATGGCTACGCCATGCGTGATTTGCCCCAAATTGATGTAAGATGATGTCCTTAACCGAAAAATTCCGCCCACGTGTCTTTAAGCGTCGCAAAGATGCCAACACAGATGCCGCCGAAGTGACGCAAACGCTTGTCACCAAACCCAAAAATAAACCCATCAAACACCGCCCGTCTGCTGATGCGGCAGCCACCACGGGCAGCCCCCACGCGCCGATTAACTTGCCTGTACCAATTACCGATTTGCTGGATGCGGACTACCATGGCGTTCGGCTATATAGCGTGGCGATGCTGGTGTTAGTGGTGGCGATTTTGTGGACGGGGCTTAGCGTGGTCGAGCAGGTGCAAACCTACCAACAGCATTACACTGAGCTTAGCCAACTCAAGAAAGAATTTCGTCACATGCAGGTTGAGCGTCAGCGTATGCTGATTGAGCAGCAGACGTTTAGCGCGACACCGCAAATCGTGAACCGTGCCGTCACCCAGCTGCATATGTTTTACCCTGAACTGTCTAACCGTTTGATTATCCGTGCCACGCCCCACCAAGCCGATGCACTGCCGCCAAGCGCTTTGCCTATATCAGATAGCCAAGATGGCAGCGTAAATTCAGCGCAAGGGGCAGTACATGACTGATTCAAACAACACCCACAGTGACCAGTTACCCAAAAAACAGCCGCGTTTAGTCAAGCGCCGCCAAACGCGTGACGCGCCACAACCGCAGCCAACCGTTGGCAACACTAAGCTTATCAAGCGTCCCAAAGCCATGCCCAAACGTGGCGCATCAACGCGAGGCAGTGTTGAGGAGGACAGAGGGCGTTTTTTTACCATTTGGGCGATTATGGTGGTGGGTTTTGCCGCCGTGTTTTTGCGCTTGGCATATGTTCAAATCTTTAACAAAGACGAATACCAAGCACAGGGCAATAAGCTGATTACCACCATCAAAAAGCAGCCGACCTATCGCGGCATGATCACCGACCGCAACAACATGCCGTTGGCAATTTCGGCCCCGCTTGTCACCTTGGTGTTTAGTCCGCGTGACTATGCCGCAGAATATTACGCGCTCAAAGCCAAACAGCAGGCGCTACAAAAAGCCAAGCCAAGTGCGGTGGTGACGCGTGAGCTGGCACGCACCGAAAAACGCCTTGCCAGCATGGATTTAAACCGTTTGGCAGCACTGACGCACATTGATGTGGCAGCGTTTCAAGATGCGGTGCAGCTAGATCCGCATGTCGATTTGACCGATAAAGATGCTATCAAGGCGGCCTTGCCAACGGGGGCAGGTTCGTATTATTTTCCATTGATGAAAAACGTGCGCCCCGAGCTTGCCCAACCTATCATTGATGCCAAGTTTGTGGGTGTGACTGACTCGACTTTTTACCAGCGTTTTTACCCACAAGCGCAGCCCAACGCGCAGCTACTTGGCTTTATGGCACAAACCAACGACCAAGACGGCGGGCATTATCGTGGGCAGGCAGGTGTCGAGCGGATTTTTAATGACTTGCTGGCAGGGCAGGCAGGCAAAGTGCTGGTCATGCGTGACGCGCGTAACCATAGCCTCAAAGAGCTTGAGCAAGTTGAACCTGAAATACCTGGTAAAGATATCCAGCTGACCATTGATTCGCGGCTGCAGTATCTGCTTTATCAAGAATTAGAAAAAGTCGGGCGTTTGCAGCAAGCGCGCTGGGCAACGGGTATGATTGTCGATGTCAATACGGGTGAAGTGTTGGCGTTGTCAAATTGGCCATCGTACAACCCAAACGATTTAAACACCATCAACAATGAAAACCAACGCAACCACGCCTTGATTGACGTGTTTGAACCGGGGTCGGTGATGAAACCCGTCACTGTTGCCATCGGTATGAAATCAGGACAATACAACACGCGCTCGCTGATTAATACCAGCCCCGGTAGCATGAAAGTTGGTAACTACACCATTCGTGACCACGGCAATTTGGGCACTATTACCTTACAGACACTGTTACAAAAATCCAGCAACGTCGGCTCAGCAAAAATCGCCCTGTCACTACCGCCCGAGGTGTTTAGCGCAGGCCAACGCGAATTTGGCTTTGGGCATAAGACCAACCTAAACTTCCCCGGTGAGGCAGCAGGTTTGGTGCCAAATCCTGCCAAAAATGATATCGCGCGCCGTGCCACCGTGGCGTACGGCTATGGGCTACAAACCACGCTGGCACAGCTGGCGCAAGCGTACACGATTTTGGGCTCAGGCGGCATCTTACGCCCTTTGACCTTGGTTAAAAGTACCAAAGACAACGCGCTCAATAGCAGCAATTTAGACAACGTGCCCGTGCCATATCCCAAGCCTGACAGCACGCGCGTGCTAGACACAGACACCGCCAATGCCATTGTTGATATGATGGTGAGCGTCACCGAACAGGGCGGCACGGCGCGGCTAGGCGCGATTGATGGCTACAAGGTGGCAGGCAAAACGGGTACAGCGCGGCGCAGCAAGCCAGGCGGCGGTTATTATGACAACCAATACCGCACCTCGTTTGTCGGTATCGCGCCTGCGTCCAATCCACGGTTTGTTGCGGCCATTATGGTAGAAGACCCACAAATGCAAAAATTTGGTGGATTGGTTGCCGCGCCTGTGTTCCGTGAAATCATGCGCGAAACCCTGCGCCTGTATAACGTGCCATTTGATAAGCCATTATCGGGCAAAGAAACCGAAAGCGCATCGCTTGAGAGCGTCAATGATTTGTAGGGCGGCAGCAATGACTGGATTGGTTAAAATTGCACCGATGACCATAGACGGGCGTTGATTGGGCTTAAATTTGCCCATGCTTTTAAATGCTCACGGTTTTAAATTTGGCAATGTTTAAACAAATATGAAAAATAGCCAGTCATTGCCCGTTGCTGCAGTGACTGATGAAAATACAGCGGACACACGACATGCAAACCTTAAACCAACTACTGGCTGACCTTGAGCCTTCAAACGCCACGCGCGCGCCCGAACCATTGAATGTAACCTTGCGCCAACGACTGTCACCCGTGGCAGATATCGCCTTTGCCGAGTGGGTCGCCGATAGCCGCCGTATTCGGCCTAATGATGCGTTTGTCTTGCTCAAAAGCCAAGTCCCCAACGCGCCACCGCCACCGCCCGAAAAAATCAGCCAATACCTTGCCCAAGCCGCCAATCGCCAAGCCGCGTTTGTTGTGTCTGAGGTGGCGCTTGATAAAGCTGTAGTGCCTGCTGGCTTGCCTGTGCTGTATGCGCCCGATATACGCGATTATTTGGGCACGTTAGTGCAAGCACAACTGCAACACGCCATGCCCGTGCAGCTACCGCATGTCGTTGCGGTGACAGGTACCAACGGCAAAACCACGGTCAGCCAGCTGCTGGCTCAGTTGATGCACGCGCACGGCCAGCGCAGCGCGGTGATGGGTACGGCAGGCAATGGAATTTTGCCCAACCTTGCACCCTCAACGCACACCACGCTTGAGGTGCTTGCCATGCAGCAGCAGCTACACGCATTT
Organism: Faucicola sp. SE7633; assembly: GCF_059264685.1. Lineage (NCBI taxonomy): Bacteria > Pseudomonadati > Pseudomonadota > Gammaproteobacteria > Moraxellales > Moraxellaceae > Faucicola > Faucicola sp. SE7633. Next base: position 10,191 of record NZ_JCADBW010000022.1, read on the forward strand.
GCCAAGCAAGGCGTACAGGTGTTAGCGATTGAGGCAAGTTCACACGGCTTGCACCAGCAACGTCTGCAAGCCATGCCAATCGAGGTGGCGATTTTTACCAATCTTAGCCGCGACCATTTGGACTATCACCGCGATATGGACGACTATGCCGCTGCCAAGGCTCGCTTGTTTAATCATGACTATTTCACCTGTTTGACCCATGCGGTGATTAATCGTGATGATACAGCAGGCGCGGCCATGCAGGCGCAAGCGCATCAAACGGGTGTCACCGTGTGGACGTATAGCTTGCAAGACCCCGCGGCAGATTTGTTTGCAAGCGATATTCAGCCCAGTCTGAATGGGGTGGATTTTGTGTTGCACACACCACAGGGCGCGCTTGCGCTACACAGTCCGCTGTTAGGACGGTTTAATGTGGCAAATTTGTTGGCCGCGATAGGCGGCGCGTTGGCACTTGGCGTGCCGTTGGCTGAACTGCCGCAAGCGGTGGCAAACCTTGCAGGGGCAAGCGGACGGATGCAGCGTATTGACTCGGCACAAGGCGGTTTTATCGTGGATTATGCCCACACGCCCGATGCACTGGCGCAAGTATTGGCAAGTTTGCGCGCGCATTGTGCAGGCAAATTGTGGGCGGTGTTCGGTTGTGGGGGTGACCGCGATGCTGGCAAGCGTCCGCTCATGACGCAAGCTGCGCTTGATGTGGCGGATACGGTGATTTTAACCGCTGATAACCCACGTACAGAAGACCCACTGGCGATTTTGGCCGATATGCAGGCAGGGCTAAGCGATGAACAGCGCGCGCGCGTGTGTGTTGAGCCTGACCGCCGTGCAGCGATTGAGCAAGCCGTCAAGGCAGCAGGGCCAGATGATGTGGTTGTTATCGCAGGTAAAGGGCATGAAACCTACCAAGAAATCAACGGCGTGCGCCATGACTTTGATGACCGTGTGGTGGTGGCAGCCGCGTTGGTAGCAGCAGGCCAAGTCTAAGCACCGTTTTTAGTAGCCAGTATTTTTAAACCGTTTAACAAGGACAGCACCATGACCGCCTACCTATGGCACGCCAACAACCTCACCGCCGCCGTACAAGCGTTGCACCCCTATTGGCAGCACGCTTTTACCAGTCAGTCTAGCCGTATCATCACTGACAGTCGCAAGATACAAACGGGTGATATTTTTTTGGCACTCAAAGGCGATAACTTTGACGGTCATGACTATGTTCAAACCGCGTACGATAAAGGTGCAATCGCGGCCATTGTCAGCCAAGTGCAGGCGTGCGATGTGCCGCAGTTGGTGGTGGATGACACGCGGCTGGCGTTGGGGCAGCTTGGCGCGTATCGTCGCTGCCAACACCCTAACTTGACGGTGGTTGCCATCACAGGCTCTAGCGGCAAAACCACTGTCAAAGAAATGCTTGGTAGTATTTTGTCGCGCATCGCACCGACGCGCATCACCCGTGGCAACCTCAACAACGACTTGGGCGTGCCGATGATGCTGCTTGAGCTTACAGACACTGACCGCTATGCGGTGTTGGAGCTGGGCGCGAACCATTTGGGCGAAATCGCCTATACCACCGCCTTGGTACAACCGCAGGTGGCAGGCGTGCTGAACATCGGTACGGCGCATTTGGGTGAATTTGGTGGACGCGACAACATTGCCCGTGGCAAAAGTGAGATTTACCAAGGGTTATCTGCCACAGGCACGGCGGTGCTGCCTGCCAACGATGACTACAGTGACACCTTGCGCCACGCGGCAAACGCACATACCAAGCATGTGTTGGCGTTTGGTGATTTTCGCCAGCCTACCGCCAAAGCTGGGCAAGTTTTGGCAACCGCTATTCAGACCAGCCAGCATGGCAGCGCGTTTACCTTGCAGTTTGCCGCACCTTTGCCAGAGGGGCAGGCGGACATTGAGCTTAATTTTGCAGGGGAGCACAACATCAACAACGCGTTGGCGGCGGCAACGTGTGCAGCAGCGTTGGGTATTGATATCGATACCATTGCAGCAGGGCTAAACGCTGCCCAACCTGCCAAAGGTCGGCTCAATATTCATCAGCGCGGCAAGCATACCCTCATTGATGACACCTACAACGCCAACCCTGATGCCGTGCTGGCAGCGGCAGCGGTGCTGGCGCAGCAAACGGGTCATAAAATACTGGTGCTGGGTGATATCGGTGAATTGGGTGGCGACGCGCCAGCCGAGCACGCCAAGTTGGGCACGGCCTTGGCGGCGACAGCGATTGACCGTGTGGTGGCGGTGGGTGATCTGATGGCGCACACGGTTGCCGCTGCCAATGCCGCGCGTGCGGACAATGCCAAGCAGACGTTTGCCATGCATTTTAGCAGCAAAGATGCATTGGTTGCGTATTTGACCGAGCAGATGGCAGATGCAGCGTGTAGCGTGCTGTGCAAAGGCTCACGCTTTATGCAGATGGAGCAGGTGGTTGAGGCATTATTGGCGGCAAATCCTGCCAGCGCATAGCCCCAGCTCGCCCAATTTTTATGGGTAAACCCGGCAACTTAAATTGAACTGCGCGACATTTGCGCTTAGAATGACGCAAACCACGCCGCACCGCGCTAACAATGTCGCAAAACTCAACACAACAGCGGCGCAACACAAATACAAGGGGGTCGCGTGTTACTTTGGTTGTTTGAATGGCTAAGCCAATTTTATGCGCCGTTTGGGGCGGTGTCGTCGCTGACGCTGCGCGTACTGTTGGCGATTTTGACCGCGCTTGGGCTAAGCATGGCGCTCGGTGACCGCGTCATTGAAAAATTGCGCGCGCTCAAATACGGGCAAGCCGTGCGTACCGATGGGCCACAAAGCCACTTGGTCAAATCAGGCACGCCGACGATGGGTGGGGTGCTGATTTTGGGCAGTATTTTGCTCACCACCTTGCTGTGGGCAAATCTTGCCAACCCGTATGTCTGGATTTTGCTGGTGGTGTTGGTGATTTTTGGCGCGGTGGGCTGGGCGGATGACTGGCTTAAAATCAAACACAAAGACCCACGCGGCTTGATTGCACGTAAAAAATACTTTTGGCTGTCGGTCGGTGCGTTGTTTGTTGGCATCTCACTGTATTGGATTGCCGCCCATCAGCCCGATGGACAAACGGCGCACGCCATGCAAGATTTGCTAATACCGCTGTTTAAAAACTGGGTGATTCCGTTCTCTGCCGTGCCGTTTGGGCTGGCGTTTATTATTTTTACCTATTTTGTCATCAATGGCACGTCCAATGCCGTCAATCTGACCGACGGCCTAGACGGCTTGGCAATTTTCCCTGTGGTGCTGGTCGCGGCGGGGCTTGGCGTGTTTGCGTACGTGTCGGGCGATGCGCGCTTTGCTGAATACTTGCATGTGCCGTATATCGCTTATAACAGTGAGGTGACCGTCATCTGTGCGGCGATGATTGGTGCAGGGCTTGGCTTTTTGTGGTTCAACGCACACCCTGCGCAGGTGTTCATGGGTGATGTCGGCGCGTTGGCGTTGGGCGGTATGCTGGGTACGATTGCGGTGATGACGCGGCAAGAAATTGTCTTGCTCATCATGGGTGGGCTGTTTGTGGCCGAGGCGGTGTCAGTGATGTTGCAAGTCGGTTCTTATAAACTGCGCAAAAAACGTATCTTTCGCATGGCACCGCTGCATCATCATTTTGAAGAAGGCGGCTGGAAAGAAACCCAAGTGGTCACACGGTTTTGGATTATTACCATTATTTTGGTAATTTTAGGCTTGATGACGCTAAAACTGCGCTAAGCGATGAAAAGTTGAATAATAAAAAAGGGGATAATAGTTGTCCTCTTTTTTTATGGTGTGGACTTAGCCAACGTTACGTGAAACATACGCAGCAGGGGCGCAAGATCAACCCAACGCCGACTAAAATTGGCTATACTAAATTGGCGATATTAAAAGCTGCTTGCGTCATGATTTTTTACGAAACTTTTACCACACAAGGAGGGATGCCATGAAGCTTAAAATCAAACAAGACCATGACACCGTCACCCTAGCGCTTGAACGCACACCGCTGGGCAAAGAAGCGCTCAATACCAAACAGCCAAGCGCGCGCGAACGCCAGCTGCTGCTATTGCTGGACAAAGACAGCACGATAGGCGCGCAAGCGGTCAGCAAATTGTTAGAAAAAGTCAATCTGTTTGATCTGGCGGATAAAGGTTGGGTGGTGTATCGCGTGCTATCGGGTGAGCTGCGCATGCCGTCATCTGAGCTTATCCACGACCACACCACAGAGCGCGCACCGACGGCGGCGGATTTGCCGCGCGTTATCAAAACCGATCGCGCACCTGTATTAGAAGATGTGCCCAAAGCGCGTGATTCTGGTCACACCGCGCCCAACCACACAACGGCTGACAGTGCCGTGGATTTAGCAGAAATCAAAATCGTGCAAGCGTTGCTTTGACTTGCTCCCCTCCCTATGGTTCGGGGATTTCTTCGGCAAGACGCTCAAACGCTCCGTGCCAACCGCTAAGCGCGGGGATGATGGGCGTGGTGCAAGGCTTCAAGCCGTGCGGTGGCGACGTGGGTATAAATTTGTGTTGTCGATAGGTCACTATGCCCCAAGAGCATCTGCACGCTGCGCAAATCTGCGCCGTGATTAAGCAAATGGGTAGCAAACGCATGGCGCAAGGTGTGTGGGGATAGCGGCGCTTGAATGCCTGCTTGGGTGGCGTAGCGTTTGATGGCATACCAAAAATTTTGCCGTGTCATATAACCACCTTGTTGGGTCAAAAACACCGCTTGGCACGCGCTTGCGCCTGCGCGTGTGTCGCGGGCAAGGCTAGCACGGGCATGGCGCAGATAATCTGCCAGCGCGTCATGGGCAACTTGCCCCAGCGGCACCAACCGCGATTTGTCCCCTTTGCCTGTGATATGCAGCCAGCCTGCGTTGAGATTGACATCGCCCAATGACAAATGCACCAGCTCACTGACGCGCAACCCACAAGCGTACAGCACCTCAAGCATGGCGTGGTCACGCAAACCCAGCGCGGTGCTGACATCAGGACTGGCAAGCAACGCCTCAACATCGGCTTCAGACAGATTTTTTGGCAGTGCGCGCCCCAATCGCGGCGTGCGAATTTGCTCGCATGGGTTGTCATCACGCACACCTGCTTGAATTTGCCAACCAAAAAATTGCTTGAGCGCAGACAGCGCGCGCGCTTGTGAACGTGCGGCTTTGCCGTCTTGGTACAACGCCGCCAAACATGCCAATACGTCATCACGTTGCCAGTTGGGCAGTGGTTCGGTACGGGTCGCCGCACATGCCAGCAAATCGCGCAGATAGGCGTTGCGCGTATTGGTCGCAAGCCCTCGCGTGACCAATTCTTGACGAAACCGCTGCAAATACTCGGGTTCATCCACGATGGTTAAGGCTTTGGGTTTACGCGGTTTACGCGCGGCAGTTTGGGACATGGCAGGATAAAACTTGGCTCAAGCTATGATTTAAAACACGATTTTAAGGCACAATGACAACACCCAACCAAACGCTACTTTTTTTGTATCCAGTAGTGGTACACGTTGGCGTATGGGTCGGGGTCAGGCAGATTGTTCGGGTTGATGAGGTGCTGCTCGGCAACCAACGTATGCCCCAAATGCCGACAAAAATTGGCGATATCGCGCGTGGTTGCAGGGTCGGTGGCGATGACGTGAATGACCTCGCCCGATTGTGCTTGGCGTATGGCGCGGTGTAGCAGCATGATAGGCTCAGGACAAATCAGGCCTTGGGTGTCAAGCGTATGTTGGGCGGAGGGTGGGTTTTGGGCTGTTTGGTTCATGATATATTAAATAAAAGCCAATTAAGAATTTGTTTGATAGTGTAAAAAGTCAAAAAATCGTCTAAGATTGGCGCGGAACAAAAACGCCACCCCAATCCACGCCGCCAACGCCACATACGCGCTGATGGCAAATAACCCCAAGCCAAGCAAAACACACAACGCCAACATGCTCGGCTGGCTTAAGCGATAGCGAAACAGCACACACGCCACGTACAGCGATAGCGGTATGGTCAGCCCCACCAAGCCATACGGCAAATAATGAAATAGCACATACACAAGCTGACTGGTGCGAAACATCGGCAGGCTTTTGAGCGTACCAAACCACAAAAAACAGCCAATCGCGGCATAAATTAGCCAAATACTGATGGCATTCATCCGCCGCGCGCCCGTGATACGCGCCAATACCATCGGCGCAATAACAGGCTTGCTAGGGGCGGCGGTGTCAGAGAAGGGCGCGGTCATGGCAGCGTCTCTCCTTGCCTATGACGCAGCCAGCTACCAAGCATAATCGCTGAGGCAATCGCGTCGATTGGCTCATGCTCACGCTTAATCAGCCCGTATTCCCACGCCAAGCGTTTGGCTTCTCGGCTGGTGAGGCGTTCATCCGCCAACGTCACGGGGCAGGCGATATGCGCGGCCTTGAGCTCGTGATTGAGCCGACGGGCAAATTTTTTGGCGCGGTTGCCAAGCTCTGAGTCCGTGCCGTCCATATTAAGCGGTAAGCCGACAACCACTTGTTGGGCTTGCCATTCGCTGATTAACGCCAACAACGCTGCCCAATCAGGCTGGCCATTTTTCATGGCAAATTGGCACAGCGGCGTTGCGGTTTGGGTCAAGGTGTTGCCCAGCGCGACACCCATTTTGCTGATGCCATAGTCCAGCCCCATCACGGTTTGCACGTTGGGGCTATTGGGCGAATTTGACACGCTGTGATTAAGCGATACATCAGGCATGACCAATATCCATCATCAAGCGGTCGGCGTTGATGCCAAGCTGGTCGGCCGCGGTTTGCCAACGCGTTGCATAATCCGTGTCAAACAGCAGCCCCATGCTGGCAGGCAGCACAAACCAATCGCCTTGCGCCAGTTCTTGCTCAAGCTGTCCTTTTGCCCAGCTGGCATGTCCCAAACACAGCTCGTAATGCTCCACGCCGTGACCTGCGGCAATGCTTTGTAAAATATCCTTGCTGGTGGTGATACAGACGTTTTCGGTGATGGCAAACGACGATGCCCAGTTGGGCTGCCCTGTGTGCAGCACAAAACCGACTTCAGGATTGGCAGGGCCACCCTCAAGTGCCAGTTTACGGTGCAAATCATGCGCCGTCACATCAATGTCAAGTTCTTCAAACAGCTTGCTGGCGTTGGTGTGATATAAAGGCTTGTTGATAATCAAGCCCAGCACGCCGTCGCGGTCATGGCGGCAGATGTACACCAGCGACTGGTGAAACAGACCGCTGTCAATCCGCGGCGCGGCAAGCAAAAAATGGTTGGTGTAATGGGTCAATTTTGTCATCATATCAAAAATTTTTAAAAAATCAGTGGCGGCTTGCCAAAAGGCTACGCGCGTGCTCAAGCGTGGTGTCGGTAATCTGCACCCCGCCCGACATACGCGCCAATTCTTGTACCTGCGCCTCGCCCGTGAGGTGCGCAAGGTGGGATTGCGCTTGGTCGTGCTGGGTTTTATAGACCAAAATATGCTGGTGCGCCTGTGCGGCAACCTGCGCTTGGTGAGTGATGGCAAGAATTTGTTGGTCGTGTCCCAATTCGCGCAGCAGCTCGCCGACCACTTGCGCTGTACCGCCGCTGATACCGACATCGACTTCATCAAACACCAACAACTGCTTGGCTGGCAAGTTGGCATCGAAGCTCGCCTCACCCGGCGGTTGGGTCTGCCGCTGCGCCTCAATCACCTGCATGACCAGTGCCAGCCGTGACAGCTCACCGCCCGAGGCAATTTTGTGTAGCGGCTGCATTGGCATACCGACGTTGGCACTAAACAATAGCTCCACGTGGCTGATGCCCTCGCGCTGCGGTGTGGTGGGCGTAAAGACAAATTCGGCTTGCACATTTGGCAAAGCCAGTGTTTGTAAGCGTGTGACCAGCTCACGGCTCAAGGCAGGCGCATAGGCTTGGCGAGCGTTATCCAAATCCGTTGCCAAGCGCAAATAGTCATCATACGCGGCAGCGATTTGCTCGGCAAGGACTTCGGGGGAGGGCATGGCGTTTAGCGCGTCAAGCTCACGCTGCCAGTCTTGTGCCAAGGCCAAAAGCTCATTTGGTGCGGTGTGGTACTTACGCGCCAAACGGTGAAACGTCGCCAACTGCTCATCAAGCTGTGCCAAACGTTCAGGGTCAAGGCTTTGCCCCTCGGCGTAATCACGCAGGCTTGTCGCCACTTGCTCAACCAAACTTTGCGCATGGTACAACTGCTCAACACACTCAGCATACACCGCACTGACGCTGCTTTGCGGCTCACAAAGCTTAATCGCGCGGCTCAACGCTTGCATGGCATCGGGCGTATCGCTGTCATTATCCAGTAGCCCGACCGCCACCGCCGCCTGCTGCATCAGCTCATCTAAGTTTGACAGCTCATCGTATTCTGCCTCAAGGGTGGCGTAATCCAATGCCAACAGCGGCTCAACATCCGCTAACTGATTGTTTAACAGCGCGATTTGCTGCTGGCGTAATTTGTCATCCTGCGCGTGGCGTTCGGCTTGTTGTCGTAAACGTTCGTACTTACCAAATGCTTGGTGCACGCCTTGTGCCTGTGTTTGTAAGCCTGCCGCGCTATCTAACCACGCGACAACAAACTGCGGACGCAACAGGCTGTGCTGCGCGTGCTGGCTGTGGATATTGACCAAAAGACCGCCCAAGGTTTTAAGCTCATTGAGGCTAATTGGCGTGCCATTGAGCCATGCCTTGCTACGAATGCTATTGCCCTGCTGGCTTAGCTGACGACGCAGCAAAATCCGCCCATCGTCATCCTCATACGCTTGTGCGGCAAGCCACGCCTGCACCAACGGCAACGCGCGCACGTCAAACTCTGCCACCACCTCCGCACTGCGGCTACCATGCCGAATCAAACCGCCATCGGTGCGCCCGCCAACGCACAACGCCAGCGCATCAAGCAGCAGCGACTTGCCCGCGCCCGTCTCACCCGTGATGACGTGAAAGCCCGTGCCCAGCGTCAGCTGCGCCTGCTCAATCAACGCCAAATTGCGCAACGTCAATTCAATTAGCATAACGTTCCTTTTGTTTGGCAAAGCTGTATTTGAAAATTTGACCAAGCTGTGTTGTGCCAAGCTGGGTTGGGCAACACACTATTTGGCTAGTTTAAACGCTTTAAGTCTGAAAAAAAACACCCGTACGGCGACTGGGCGATTTTTCCTTTTTATAGAAAAAAATAACCACGGCTGATATTGGGCTGACACCCACCAATCGCAACCGTCCAATGTAACGCATGGTTAAAAAAATAACCACAGGCTTGCTAAAACTGCTCAATTTTGTCATAAAGATTGTGCTAAGATAGCGCTACATCCAGCAAGCGCGACGTTAAGGGAGCGGCAGTATCAGACGCGCTAACCGCGAATCATACTGGAATCCATCCATATCATCGAATCTGCGAGACAAAAGGATAGGTTGTATGCCAAATTCTACACGCTTTGACCATGTGTCGGTAGAAAAAATCGCCAACGTGTACTACGAAGGACGCAGCTTTAGCCGCACCGTGTGGTTTGAGGACGGGCGCAAAAAAATGCTCGGTATCATCTTGCCCTGTGACAGCGAAGTCACCGAATACGAATTTCACACCGAATCATCTGAGCGCATCGAGATTTTGGCAGGTGAATGCGAGGTCAAACAAGCAGGCGAGGAAGATTACACCTACTACCGTGCAGGGCAAGCGTTTGTCGTTGAGGGGCACAGCAGCTACACGATGAAAAACGAAGAAGTCGTGCAATACATTTGCCATTTTGAAGGCTGATAGCATAGCACACAACACCCACGGCTGTTAAAAGGCGGACACACAAGGACACAGGTTTGGCAAAAGCGCAACATTTTTATGGGATTCATGCCGTACAGGCGATTTTAAGCGAACGTGGCGTGGATGCCAGTGCACTGTGGGTGCAAGATGGACGGCAAAATGATAGCAGCGTCACGCCCATCATCGAGCTTGCCCAAGTCTATGGCATTAACGTGCAAATCGCTGGCAAAGACGCGCTGACCAAACTTGCCGACAGCCCACAGCACCAAGGCGTGGTGTTGCAAGCACGCCCGAAGCCTGTCGGTGATGATACGGATTTGGCGCGGTTGCTACAAACTGCCCGTGCGCGTCAAACACCGATTTTGCTATTGCTACTTGACCAAATCACCGATCCCAACAACTTAGGCGCGTGTTTGCGCACTGCCGTTGCCATGGGCGTGACGGCCGTGGTGGTGCCCAAACACCACACCTCAAGCCTGACCCCTGCCGTGGCAAAAATCGCCGTTGGCGCAGCCGAGCTCATGCCGCTGATACAAGTCACCAACCTTGCCCGCGCGATGGACGCCCTCAAGCAAGACGGCGTGTTCATTTATGGCACAGCCTTGGATGACACCGCCAAACCGTTGGCGGCGTGCGACTTGACAGGTGATGTCGCACTGGTGATGGGCTCAGAAGGCGAGGGCATTCGCCGATTGACGGCAGAGCGTTGCGACCAGTTGGTGTACATCCCGATGGTCGGCAGCGCGCACGGCACAATTCAAAGTTTAAATGTCAGCGTTGCCACGGGCATGGCGTTATACGAGGCGTGCCGCCAACGGCTGGCAAACCCCCAATAAACCCCCACGCAACAAAACTTGGCTACAACGGCGGCTTGACAATCACCAAAATCACCACCGCGCATAAGATAAACACAGGCACTTCATTAAACCATCGCCAAAACACATGGGTCTTGTAATGCGGTGCATTGATTAATTGTTTGCGATAATAGCCGCACAGCCCATGATACGCGGACAGTAACCCCACCAACACAAGCTTGATATGCAGCCAGCCTTGTGACTGATACGCCGCCCAGTTTGGCACAAGCATACACAGCCCAAGCACCCACGTGGCAAGCATGGCAGGGGTCATAATCCCACGATACAGCTTGCGCTCCATCACCGCAAAACGCTGTTGGCTTGCCGCATCATCTGACATAGCATGATACACAAACAAGCGCGGCAAATAAAAAATCCCTGCAAACCAGCATACCATGGCAATCACGTGCCACGCCTTAAACCACAAAAAATACGCCGTCATCCGTCTGCCTTTTTTGCTCAGTCATTTACGTGTTAATCAAAAAAAATCTTGGCGGCTAAACCCCACGCAATCGTGCCATCGTCTCTAGCAACGCTGTGATATCATCCGCCGAATGCGCCGCGCTGACACAAAAACGCAGCCGCGCCGTACCCATCGGCACAGTTGGCGGCCGCATTGGCGTTGCCCAAATACCTGCTTGCCGCAAACCAGCCGCCAGTTGCAGCGCGCGTGTATTATCACCCACGACAACAGGAACAATCGCAGTTTGCCACGGCCGTTGTTGGTCATCGGCTAAGCCCACCTGCCAACCTTGCTCACGCAGCCCTGTACTTAGCTGAAAAATACGGGCTTGTAGCCGCTGCTGCCGCGCGCTATCGCGTTGGGCAAGGTGTACCGCGGCAAGCGTCGCCTTGGCCAACGCAGGCGGCATGGCGGTGGTATAAATAAACGCACGGGCAAAATTCACCAAATAATCAATCAGCGCTGACTCACCTGCGACAAACGCACCCATCGTGCCAATCGCCTTGCCCAGTGTGCCAATATAAATATCCGCCAACGCCGCCGCCTGATACGGCAAGCCAAAACCGTGCGCGTCATCCACCATCAAGGCCGCCTCATAACGCTGCGCCAAATCGTACAACCGCGCCAAATCCGCCATTGTACCATCCATGCTAAACACATGGTCGGTGACAATCAGTTTTTGCGGTGCAAGGGTTGTTGCAAGGCGTTGCTCAAGTGCGTCATAATCGCGATGGCCAAAGCGAACCAACGTTGCACGGCTCAACACCGCCCCATCGACAATTGAGGCATGGTTGAGTTTATCACTAAAAATCACACTGTCTTTGCTGCACAAAGCTTGCAACACAGCAACATTTGCCATGTAACCTGTGCTAAAGGTCAGCGCGGCAGGGTAGCCCGTCGCTTGTGCCAAGGCAGCGGAAAGTTCGTCATGCCATTGATGATGGCCGCTAACCAAATGTGACGCGCCGCTACCGACTTGTCCTGCGGTTTGCAATGCGTCGCCAAATGCCGCGATCACCTGCGGTGCACTGGCTAAGCCCAAATAATCATTGCTGGCAAAATTGCGGTAGGCTTGACCCTCAATGGTGATGGTCGGCGTAACGCCACGTTCAATCGTGGTCAGATATCGATAGCCATGTTGGGTTTGTTGCTTTTTTAATGATTGAACTAAATTAAAATTATCTAACATAAATTACCAATCATCAGGCTTTAAAATGGTCTTTTCATCACCCGTTGCCGTAAAGCTGCATCTTTTAGGCTTTAGGCAGGGCAATAAGTCCAAGCCATCAACCTATACAATCGTGTCCATCAATCCATATTTATCGATCCATATTTGTATCAGGTATTAAAAAACCGCCTTAGGGGCGGCCTTTTAGCCCTAAGCGATAGCTAACCAAATAACCATGCAAAGGCAGCGTTGTGCGTACATGGTAGGCTAATTTGCCGATTTGTATGCAACGTTAAACTATCGCCAAACTACCAATCCGCCCACTCATCGCATCGGTAATTTGCACTTGGCGTGGCTCAGCCGCTGCTACCTTGAGCCCTAGCTCGGCTATTAGCGCGTCGTCGTGGTTTTGGCTGGCATTGTCGGTGGTTAAAAGCCGCGCACCATAAAAAAACGAATTCGCCCCTGCCATCAATAGCAAGGCTTGTTCTGCATCAGTCAAATCCTCACGCCCTGCTGCAATACGCACATAACTGGTCGGGCAGGCAAGCCGCGCCACGGCAATCGTGCGAATCCATTCCAGCACAGGCAGGCGTGTGCCGTCAAGTTTGTCTGCAATCGGCGTGCCTGCAATCGCCACCAAACGATTAATCGGTATCGACTCGGGCGGCTTGGGCAGATTGGCAAGTTCATGCAGCAGATCAATTCGGTCATCACGGCTTTCACCCATGCCAATGATGCCACCCGAACAAATATTGATCCCTGCTTGGCGCACATGCGCAAGGGTGTCTAGGCGGTCATCGTAGCTGCGCGTGCTCACCACCTGCGTGTAATAATCGCGTGAGGTGTCTAGGTTGTGGTTGTAGTAATCCAGCCCTGCATCAGCCAGTAGCTGCGCTTGGTTGGCGGTCAGCATTCCTAGCGTCATGCAGGTTTCAAGGCCCAATGCTTTGATTTCGCGCACCAGCTCAAGCACATATGGCATATCGCGGTCATGGGGGTGTTTCCACGCCGCGCCCATACAAAACCGACTAGCACCTGTTGCCTTGGCGCGTTTGGCGGCGGCCAGCACTTGCTCGACCGCGATTTTTTTTTCGGCTTGTAAATCGGTGTCGTGGTGGCCTGATTGTGAGCAGTAGCCGCAATCCTCGGGACAATTACCTGTTTTGATGGACAGTAAGGTGCTGACTTGGACAGTGTTGGCAGGAAAGTGCGCGCGCAAGGTGGTTTGTGCCTGTAATAGCAAATCCATCAATGGCAGTTCAAACCATGCCTGAATTTGTGCTCGGCTGACACGCGGTGGCGTTGTGGGCGTGTCTGGATGGGCGTTGGGAGGTGCGCCGATATCGGCGGCGAAAGATTGCGCCACGCTGCGTTCTGCCATGACAAAATTCCTTGTGCAGTCAGTAGATTTTGGCGATTGCCAGCGTGCATTATAACAAAAAACAACCGCGCGATGGCGGTTGTTTTTGGTACAGTTATTAAGCAAATTATTCTTTATCTTTGCTGCTGGTTTTTGTCACGCTGATGCCTGTGATTGGCGATTCATGGTTTTTTACAGCAGACGTCATGACGTTTTTGGCAATCATTTCATCATTTTCGTGTTTTCTTTCAAGCGCGTGCGTGGTTTGCGCGGCTTTGGTTTCAGGGCTTGCGTTGTCTTGACGCTCAGCTTGGATGTCCTCAATGGTGCGCACGCCTTGGTTGCTGTCACTGGCTTGGGTATTGTCTTGTGCTTTGTCAGCGGTATCGCTTACCGTGGTCACGGTTGGCTTGTTACTTGGCATACCAAGTCCCATGCCTGTTTTGGCTTGTTCAACCACTTGGTCATCATTGGCGTTAGATTGAAGCGCAGCAACGTTGTCTTTGGCTTGTTGTTTAGCGTCGTCCAATTTGTCTTGCGCTTGCTCTTTTAAATCTGCCGCTTTGTGTTTGGCATCATCGATTTTGTCTTCGGCTTGGTGCTTAACGTCGTCAAACTTGTCTTGCGCTTGCTCTTTTAAATCTGCCGCTTTGTGTTTGGCATCATCGATTTTGTCTTCGGCTTGGTGTTTAGCATCGTCCAATTTGTCTTGCGCTTGCTCTTTTAAATCTGCCGCTTTGTGTTTGGCATCATCGATTTTGTCTTCGGCTTGGTGTTTAGCATCGTCCAATTTGTCTTGCGCTTGCTCTTTTAAATCTGCCGCTTTGTGTTTGGCATCATCGATTTTGTCTTCGGCTTGGTGCTTAACGTCGTCAAACTTGTCTTGCGCTTGCTCTTTTAAATCTGCCGCTTTGTGTTTGGCATCATCAATTTTGTCTTCAGCTTGGTGTTTAGCGTCGTCAAACTTGTCTTGCGCTTGCTCTTTTAAATCTGCCGCTTTGTGTTTGGCATCATCGATTTTGTCTTCAGCTTGATGTTTAACGTCGTCCAATTTGTCTTGCGCTTGCTCTTTTAAATCTGCCGCTTTGTGTTTGGCATCATCGATTTTGTCTTCGGCTTGATGTTTAGCGTCGTCCAATTTGTCTTGCGCTTGCTCTTTTAAATCTGCCGCTTTGTCTTTAACGTCATTGAGGCGTTGTTGCAGGTCATCTTTGACATCCGTAAATTTTTCTTTGGCTTCGCCGCCCAACTCGTCTAGTTTGTCATGCAAGGTGTCGGTGACTTCGCTGACTTTGGCTTTGATGTTGTCAATCACGCCTTCAGAGTCATCTTGATCGTCGTGCGCGCCGCGGATACGTACTTTGCTGTCATCAAAACGGGTATCGCCTTGTACGGCGGTTTCGGTTTTTGGGTTATTAACATCCACACCGTAGGTGGCTTGTTGAGTGTCATCGGCGTCTTTAAAGTACTTGCTGGTTTTTGGGCGCATGACAGATTGCGACTCACGGTGGCCTTTGCCGCTTTCAGGCTTAAACACCGACATCACTTTGCCACAGACATTCATGGCCACAGGGGTGGCTTTTTCAATCAATGGTTTGACCTTGTCCACCACAGGTTCAAGCGCTTCAGGCACATGTGGGACAATGTATTTAGCCACTTGATTAAACCACATCAACAACGAATAGTCGCCCGTCATTTTGACATCGCCTTGTTGAATGCCCGACATAAATGCCGCCGCATCCGCTTTGGTCAAAAGTCTAACGCCTGTCATTGAGTCCTTGAACGTGATGGTCAAGGTTGGGTCAGTTGCTTCGCCGCCATGTTGGCTAAATTTACCGTTGTTGATGGTGAAGTGACGCGCAATGCCTTCTTCTTCGCTGCCCAACTGAATGGTAAAGTTGCGGTTTTGTAATAGGCTGGTAAAGCGAGTGTTGTCAGAATTCGCCAACTGAGCAAAACGCACGCCAACCACAAACAGCAATACGTCAAGTGGGTCAGATTTTACGTGGGTCATTTCACCAAAATGGTCAGTCAAAAACGAAAACATACGGTTCTCCTCAAGCTATTTATCTAAAGTTGGCGCGTTCGCGCCCAATCAATGTGGTTGTCAAAATCTAGTCGTTGTAAACGCCGTGGGTCAATCTGCTTGGCAGCTCACGACAAAAGGGCTAAGCAACCATATTATACGAAGTGCGATTTGAAGTTAAAGTAATGTTTCGCTTATGGCGACAGCTTTTTGTAATGTTGCGTTATTTTATGTAGTGGCACTGGCGAACTAGGTGGGTATCATGGCCGCCAGTGCAGGGGTGATAGTTGATAAAATTGGTAAAAAATTAACGCTCAACATCCATCACAGGACGGTGGCGGATGACGCGCTGATAAAACTGGGTGTCTTTTTTTAGCAAAATGGGACGCTCGCCGATGTGCTGAGGCAGGGGGCGGGCACGGCGTTGCCAACGTTTTAGCAAGCCAATAAATGGTAAGGTGTGTTTGCGTCGCCGTGGTTTGCGGCTGCGGCTTGGCAGGGTCATATCGGTCGTGGGCAAGCTGACCGACCATGCCAACGGCACAAATGTAATCGCCAATGCCAACACATACGCAGGCGTGTCAGCTAAGCTTGATGCGCGCACCACGCCCCAGTGCACGCCTTCTACCACCAACCAATACGCCATACCTGCGACAAAATAAGCCAACACATAGCGGTAACGTGTCCACCATACACCCAGCACCACCAATGCCATAGCGGTGCAGGCAAGCAGCAGCAACATTTTACTTGCTTCATCCACCGACGTTGTCACAGGTGCGCTCAAAAACACGCTGGCAGGCAGCGATGCCTTCATTTGACTTCCTCCCCTCCCTATCGTTCGGGGATTCCTTCTGCAAGACGGTGAAGCCCCACCGCAAACCTAAGACAATAGCAACCGCCCGTACGACACACCGTACATCTTAGGTTCTTATTTTAAGCTAATCCTACCGTTAGGATTGTCATAGACACGAATTAGCTTAAGTGTGTGTTTGGAAACGTCTTACCAGTTAAGTTACTGCGTACTCGCAATTTAGTCTTAACTTAACTGTGGAATGTAAGACATTGAATATAGTGAGATGAGTATAGCAAAACTTATCGCATTTAACAATTGCCTGATATCCACCGCCTAAAGTCGGTGGTTTTACGGCAACGGAGGATAAACCACTGCGGTCATATCAACCTCGCTTGGTACTGTTATGAGATAATCCACAATATCTTGTGGTTGTTTTTGCTATAACCTACTATTTATATGCCGCTATTATGCGGTGACTTGCCCCAAAAACCAACACCGTTTGTCACTCATGCGACAGCAGATGACGTTTGGCATGGGCAGGGGTTTGGTGAGACGGTTTGGTGAAATTGGGCCGTATTGACCGCCCAATGGTGGGCGATAAGGCGGTATTTGCGCCATCTTGGGTGATTTTAGGGCAAAAGGTGGGTCAAACAGGCGTTTTGCTATCGCCGTTACACGTGCGTCATGGCTATAATGGGGTATAATAGCCAATTGGTTCGGTGAAGCGTTGGCAAACGCTTGCAGCCATTTATTTGACCAAATCCAATTTACCCAACCCACAGCAAGCAATGGACGGGGCGACGATGACCTTTCAACAACTGATTTTGACCTTACAATCCTACTGGGCGGACAAAGGTTGCGTGATTTTGCAGCCGTATGACATGGAAGTCGGCGCAGGCACGTTTCACACCGCCACGTTTTTGCGCGCGCTGACGCCTGAGCGTTGGAACGCTGCTTATGTGCAGCCATCGCGCCGCCCAACCGACGGGCGTTATGGCGACAACCCCAACCGTTTGCAGCATTATTACCAGTTCCAAGTGGTTCTAAAACCCAATCCGCCTGATATTCAAGAGCTGTATTTAGGATCGCTTGAGGCGATTGGTATTGACACACAGGTGCATGATGTGCGCTTTGTTGAGGACAACTGGGAGTCGCCGACGCTTGGCGCGTGGGGTTTGGGTTGGGAAGTGTGGCTCAACGGCATGGAAGTCACCCAGTTTACCTATTTTCAGCAAGTCGGCGGTATCGAGTGCTTTCCTGTGACAGGCGAGATCACTTACGGGCTTGAGCGTTTGGCGATGTATATCCAAGGCGTGGACAGCGTGTATGACTTGGTGTGGACGGATGGCGCGTTTGGGCGCGTGACGTATGGTGATGTGTTCCACCAAAATGAAGTTGAGCAGTCAACCTATAATTTTGAATACGCCGATGTGGCAAAGCTGTTTGATTTGTTCGACTTTTATGAGGCGCAAGCGGCAAAATTGGTTGGCGTTAATTTACCGTTGCCTGCCTACGAGATGGTACTTAAAGCTTCACATACTTTTAACTTGCTTGACGCACGCGGCGCGATTTCAGTGACTGAGCGGCAGCGTTTTATCCTGCGTGTGCGTACATTGGCACGCCAAGTGGCACAAAGCTATGTTGAAGCGCGGGCAAAATTGGGCTTCCCGTTGGCAGATGAGGCCCACCGCGCCGAGGCATTGGCCAAGTATTTGCCCAAAGACGATGCCAAATAGCCAAATCAACCAATCAAGCCAAATTTTCACCAATCTGCCATTAAACACTTGGGTAAAGCAATGAGTACGATTTTATTTGAATTGGGTACAGAAGAATTACCACCAAAAAACCTAAAAACCTTGCGTGACGCATTGGCAAGCAATGTCCAAACCGCGCTTGAACAAGCAGGTATTGCGTTTGATACTATCAAAAGCTATGCCGCGCCGCGCCGTTTGGCACTGCAAATCACAGGTGTTGCCGAACGCCAACCTGACCGCGTTGAGCAAAAGCGCGGGCCTGCCGTCAAAGCCGCGTATGACCGCGAGGGCAAGCCCACCAAGGCGGCGTTGGGATTTGCGCAAGGGTTGGGGGTTGATGTCAGTGAGCTGATCACCATCCAAGGCGACAAAGGCGATTATGTCGGCTATCAGCAGACCATCCATGGGCAAGCCACGCGTGAGCTGTTGCCCGCGATTTTGCAAGCCGCGTTGGACGCGCTGCCGATTGCCAAGCGTATGCGCAGCGGCGTGGACAAAAATGAATTTGTCCGCCCTGTGCAATGGGTCGTCTTGATGCAAGATGACAGCATCATCGATGCGACCATTCAGGGTAAGCAGACAGGCAACCAGACGCGCGGACACCGTTTTCACGCGCCCGATTTTTTCACCCTCGAGCACGCTGACCGCTATGCCGAGCAGCTACAAGACCATGCGGTAATGGCGGATTTTGACGCGCGGCAAGCGCACATTCGCGAGCAGGTGCAACGCTTGGCGCGCGAGGTGGGCGCACAACCTGTCATGCCGCAAGCCTTGCTGGATGAAGTCACCGCGTTGGTGGATTTACCAGTTGCCTTACGAGCAGGGTTTGAGCCGCGTTTTCTTGCCGTGCCACAAGAGGCTCTGATTAGCACCATGCAAGCCGATCAAAAGTATTTTTGTTTGGTCGATGACGCAGGCAAGCTGCAACCGTATTTTGTGTTTATCAGTAACTTAGCTAGCCGCGATCCTGCCCAAATCATCGCAGGCAACGAAAAGGTCGTTCGCCCACGCCTTGCTGATGCTGAATTTTTCTTTTTGCAAGATCAAAAACAGCCGTTGTTTGCCCTGACCGAGTCGCTTAAGACACGCGTGTTTCAAGACCAGTTGGGGACTTTGTGGGATAAAGCTGAACGTATCGCCAAACTTGCCGCATTGATCGCCGCGCAGTTGGGTGCAAATGTTGAGCACGCCGCACGCGCAGGCTTGTTAGCAAAAGCCGATCTGGCCAGTACACTGGTGGGTGAGTTTCCCGAGCTTCAAGGCATAGCAGGCACATATTACGCGCGCCTCAACCAAGAGCCCAGCGACGTTGCCGATGCAATCGAAGAGCAATATCTGCCCAAATTTAGCGGCGATCAATTGCCTGTCACGCCTATTGGCACAGCGTTGGCGTTGGCTGATCGTTTAGACACGTTAGTGGGAATTTTTGGTATTGGTGAAGCTCCGACAGGTTCAAAAGATCCGTTTAGCTTGCGCCGTGCAGCGATTGGCGTGTTGCGGATTTTGATTGAAAAACAATTACCACTCAACTTGGTGCTATTGATCGAACAAGCATTGTTGGGCTATGGCAACCGCTTGCCAAATTTGGCGCAAACCTTTAGCGAGGTGATGGCGTTTTTCCAAGCGCGTTATCGCGCGATGTATGAAGAGCAGGGCGTAGCGGTCGATACGATTTTAGCAGTGCAAGCCTTGTCGCCTGCCGTGCCGCTGGATTTTGATCGCCGCATTAAAGCCGTGCAAGCGTTTCGTGCCTTGCCTGCTGCTGTCGGGCTTGCCGAAGCCAACAAGCGCGTGGCAAATATCCTTGTCAAAGCCCTGCCCACAGATGGTGATGGTTCGCTTGAGCTTGGCGCGGTACATGCTGATTTGTTGCAAGTACCTGCCGAGCGCGCTTTATATGACGCGGTGCAACAAGCACAAGCTGATATCGCTAGCCACAGTGAGCAGCTTGATTACACACCGATTTTGCAACGTTTGGCGCAGCTTGAGCAGCCATTGGCACAATTTTTTGCCGATGTCATGGTCAATGTCGAGGACGAAAGCCTGCGTCACAACCGTTTGGCCCTGCTCAAACAAGTACGTGACTTGTTCTTACAAGTTGCTGATATCAGCCAGTTGCAATCATAGAGCAAGGTTTGCCATAAAAAAACGCCCCGTTAGTTAACGGGGCGTTTTTGAAGCATTTGATTAAATCGTGTTAATTCTGTTAAAACAGCCGATCATTATTTAGCTGCAGCCGCCTGCGCAGCAGCCACTTCAGCGGCAAAGTCTTCTTGTTTTTTCTCGATGCCTTCGCCAACCTCTAGGCGTTTGAACGCTTTGACGGTCATGTTGTCAGATTTTAATACGTCGCCAACTTTTTTGTCGTTGTCCATGACGTAAGGCTGGTTCAACAAAGTCACTTCATTCAAGTATTTTTGTAGGCCACCTGTGATCATTTTTTCTACCACGTTGTCAGGCTTGCCTGATTCACGGGCTTTGGCTTCGATGATATCTTTTTCACGTGCCAAGATGTCAGCAGGTACGGTTGCTTCATCCACCGCGATAGGGTTAAACGCTGCCACTTGCATCGCAACAGATTTGCCAGTTGCTTCGTTGCCGTTTTCGTAAGATACCACCACGCCAATGCGGATACCGTGACGGTAAGTGGCTAGGTTGTCGCCTTCGATAACTTCAGCACGGCGGATTTGGATGTTTTCGCCGATTTTTTGCACCAATGCCACGCGCGCTTCTTCGACCGTTTGACCATCGCCATAAGGCAATTCGGCGATTTTTGCCACGTCGGTGGTGTTGTTTTCAAGGGCAAGCTGAGCCACTTTTTCAGCAAAGGCGGTGAAGCCTGCGTCTTTTGCCACAAAGTCTGTTTGACAGTTCACTTCAAGTAGCAAGGCTTTGTTGCCCTCTTGTGCGATGATAATTGCGCCGTCTGCTGCGATGTTGCCTGCTTTTTTGGCGGCTTTGGCTTGGCCTGATTTACGCAAGTTATCGATGGCGGTTTCGATGTCACCGTCGGCTTCTTGTAGGGCTTTTTTACATTCCATCATGCCAAGACCCGTACGGTCACGCAATTCTTTGACAAGTTTTGCACTGATTTCTGCCATTGTTGTCCTCATTCGTCGTTGTGAAAAATAGTAGAAGAAAAATTGATTTGATTATAATTAAAGTAAATGACAGGACAATGACGCTGCACCATCCTGTCAATTATCAATCAATCGCCAAGTGGGCAGATTAGTAATTGTTTACGACCTTGCCTTCTTGGTCAATTTTGTCTTCAATCGGTGCTGTGGCGTTGTCTTGAGCGGCTTCGGCTTGTGGGCTTAGCTCATCTTGCTCTTGACGCGCGTTGCTACCTTGAGTTTTAGCGTATTCTTTACCTGCGATAATCGCATCTGCCATCGCGGTTACGTACAAGGTGACAGCACGGATTGCGTCGTCATTGGCAGGGATAACATAATCCACGTTATCAGGGTTTGAGTTGGTATCCACGATGCCGATAACAGGAATGCCTAGGTTTTTGGCTTCTTTGATGGCAATCGCTTCGTGATCAACGTCCACCACAAAGATAGCATCGGGCAAGCCGTTCATATCTTTGATACCGCCAAGCGTGCGCTCCAATTTTTCCATTTCGCGCGTACGCTCTAGCGCTTCACGTTTGGTCAATTTAGCAAACGTACCGTCTTCGGCTTGACGCTCAAAGTCTTTTAAACGGGTGATGGATTGGCGAATGGTTTTCCAGTTGGTCAGCATCCCACCCAACCAGCGATGGTCCACATACGGCATACCTGCGCGTGCCGCTTGTTCACTGATGATGTTGCTGGCAGCGCGTTTTGTACCAACAAACAAGATTTTGTTGCCGCGTGCTGCTTCGCGGTTGGCAAATGTCAAGGCTTCATTCAACGCCGTGACAGTTTTGTCCAAGTTGATAATATGGATTTTGTTACGCGCCCCAAAAATGTATTGCTTCATTTTTGGGTTCCAAAAGCGCGTTTGGTGACCAAAGTGTGCGCCTGCTTCAAGCAAGTCGCGCATAGAAACTTGAGTTGGGCTTGTCGCTGCCATAAAAATTCCTAAATAACGTTGGGTTATGCCTCCACCTTGCCAAATCAGCCGATTTACCAACACGCATTTGCACAAATTTTAAAAAATCACGCGCAAATTAATCAAATTGGTAAACACCCAGCCAACCTTTTATTATTTTTTGACCCAAAAAATGCCAAGAAATAAAGCTAACAAAGTGTGTGTCATGTCAAAAGAAAAAAATTTGCCACCCAAGTAGATGACAAACCGCTATTTTAACAAAATCTAAACGTCTGCGCTAGCAAAAATTGCCGCGCCCAATCAACTTACATAGCGCTGATTATTTGACCAAATCCACCAAATCGCCATAGCCTTCTGCTGCCATGTCCTCAAGCGGAATAAAGCGCAGTGCCGCACCGTTGATACAATACCGCAAACCACCAAGCTCAGGCAAACCGTCATTAAACACATGCCCTAGGTGCGAGTCTGCAACGCGGCTACGCACCTCAGTGCGGCGCATACCATAGCTACCGTCAAAATGCTCATTGACCACCGCTTGCTCAATCGGGCGGCTAAACGCGGGCCAACCGCAGCCTGAGTCATACTTATCGCTTGAGCTAAACAGCGGCTCACCACTGACAATATCAACATAAATCCCCTTGCCAAATTCGTGGTCATACGCATGGCTAAACGGACGCTCCGTGCCGCTTTGTTGGGTCACATAATACTGCTCATCGCTCAAACGCGCACGGATATCATCATCACTGGGCTTTTGGTAATCATCGGGATTAATTTTACTCATCACAGCTTCCTTTGAATTCATAAAAAACGCCCTATTTATATGGGACAGAATTTGGCAAAATCAAGCTGATTGGCTGACCAACAACCAGCCATCGTCGTGCCACAAACCGCTTGTGTAATTTTGCCCAATCACCCAAAAAAGCATACAATATGCCGTTTAAATGAGACGAATAACGCCTATGAAAACCCTAACCAACAACCCCGAAGCCATCGAAAAAATGCGCGTCGCTGGCAAACTTGCCGCCGATGTCCTCGTCATGCTGGATGAACACGTTAAAGAAGGTATCAGCACCCTTGCACTGGACAAACTAGCCCATGACTACATCGTAGACGTGCAGCAAGCCATTCCTGCCAACGTGGGTTATAATGGCTTTCAGCACACCCTGTGCACCTCCATCAACCACGTCGTTTGTCACGGTATTCCCGATGCCAACCGTATCCTAAAAGACGGTGACATCATCAACATCGACGTCACCGTCATCAAAGACGGCTACTATGGCGACACCTCAAAAATGTGGGTAGTCGGTGAAGGCTCAATCATGGCAAAACGCCTATGCGACGTTGCCCAAAAAGCCCTATACGCAGGCATGAAAGCCGTCCGCAACGGTGCTTACCTTGGCGATATTGGCGCGGCGATCCAAGCCGTTGCCGAGCCCGAACGCTTTAGCGTCGTGCGCGAATACTGTGGGCACGGTATTAGCAATGTCTATCACGACGAACCGCAAGTTTTGCACTATGGCAAAAAAAATACAGGCCTACAGCTTAAAACAGGCATGACCTTTACCATTGAACCCATGATCAACCAAGGCGTATGGCAAACCAAAGTTATGCCCGATCAGTGGACCGTCATCACCAAAGACCGCAAACTATCCGCCCAATGGGAACACACCTTAATGGTCACCGATAATGGCTGTGAAGTCTTCACCAAACGCCCAGAAGAAGACCTAAGTTTTCTTACGGTATAAGGCAAATAAAAGGGGTTTTATAAAAAAAACCCAAATTTTTAAAAAAAACCCTTGACGCCTATAAAAAATCGCGTATAATACGCACACACCGAACGGCGGCAGCCAACAAAGCTTGTAGAAACAAGCACTTAGTGGCAGCGGGCTAAAGCGGTAAAAAGATTGAAAAAAGCTATTGACAGCATCAAAAAACATGTTAAAATAGCGCCTCTTTCGACAGATGATGTCAAAGAATAACTCAATAACAACGAAACACAAGAACAACTTGTGTGGATTTTCACCCAGACACGAAGAGAAATGAAATAAAAAGCATTTCCACTGTACGGAATGCTAAGTCTACAAGGACTTAGCGACGAACTGAGTGAAAAAAACTTAAAGTTGATTCATTTAAGCGAACAGTGGGAAGAGCAAGAAGATTAAACTGAAGAGTTTGATCATGGCTCAGATTGAACGCTGGCGGCAGGCTTAACACATGCAAGTCGAACGACAGAGACTAGCTTGCTAGTTGAAGTAGTGGCGAACGGGTGAGTAACATTTAGGAAACTGCCTTATAGAGGGGGATAGCTCGGGGAAACTCGAATTAATACCGCATACGTCCTACGGGAGAAAGGAGCCTTAGGGTTCTGCTATAAGATGTGCCTAAATTAGATTAGCTAGATGGTGAGGTAAAGGCTCACCATGGCGACGATCTATAACTGGTCTTAGAGGATGATCAGTCACACCGGAACTGAGACACGGTCCGGACTCCTACG
>NZ_JCADBW010000023.1:0-32575 GCF_059264685.1 Faucicola sp. SE7633
AAAAAAGAGCCACCCACGGGCAGCTCTTTTTGCGGTGTATCACCTAAAGCACAATTACGCAGTAACTTCCGATACCACGCCTGCGCCCACGGTGCGACCACCCTCACGAATCGCAAAGCGCAAGCCTTTGTCCATCGCGATTGGGTGAATCAATTCAACGCTCATCTCAACGTTGTCACCAGGCATTACCATTTCAACGCCTTCTGGCAAGGTGATTGCGCCTGTTACGTCTGTGGTGCGGAAGTAGAATTGTGGGCGATAGCCATTCAAGAATGGGGTGTGACGGCCACCTTCTTCTTTTGACAATACGTAGACTTCTGCGTCAAATTTGGTGTGTGGTTTGATTGAGCCTGGTTTTGCCAAGACTTGTCCACGTTGTACTTCTTCACGCTTAGTACCACGTAGCAACACGCCACAGTTCTCGCCTGCACGACCTTCGTCTAGCATTTTGCGGAACATCTCAACACCTGTACAGGTGGTTTTTTGGGTTGGTTTGATACCGACGATTTCGATTTCTTCACCAACTTTGATGATGCCTGATTCTACACGCCCTGTGACTACCGTACCGCGTCCAGAGATTGAGAATACGTCTTCGATTGGCATCAAGAAGGGTTTGTCAATCGCACGCTCTGGTTCTGGAATGTAGCTGTCTAGGGTTTCTAGCAGTTCTACAACGGCGGGCTCACCGTATTTGCCGTCGTTGCCGTTTAGGGCTTCTAGGGCTGAGCCTTTGATGATTGGGGTGTCGTCACCAGGAAAGTCGTAGCTTGATAGTAGTTCGCGCACTTCCATTTCGACAAGTTCAAGAAGTTCTTCGTCGTCTACCATGTCGCATTTGTTTAGGAATACCATGATGTATGGTACGCCTACTTGGCGTGATAGTAGGATGTGTTCGCGTGTTTGTGGCATAGGACCATCGGTGGCTGATACGACCAAAATCGCGCCGTCCATCTGCGCTGCACCGGTGATCATGTTTTTGACATAGTCAGCGTGCCCTGGGCAATCTACGTGGGCGTAGTGACGGGTTGGGGTGTCGTATTCAATGTGTGAGGTGTTGATGGTGATACCACGCGCTTTTTCTTCTGGCGCTGAGTCGATTGAGGCGTAGTCTTTGGCTTCTCCGCCGTAGTTCTTGGCAGCTACGGTTGCAATCGCCGCGGTTAATGTGGTTTTGCCGTGGTCAACGTGTCCAATGGTGCCGACGTTGACGTGCGGCTTGGTGCGTTCAAATTTGGCCTTTGCCATGGTTATGTCCTCTGTTATGCCCAGCTTGATACAAGATTTGGCTAGGTCTGGTTGAGTTTATGGTGTCAATTTTGGGTTTAAAAAGTAGGGTAACTTGCTGTCACCCCACTTTTTGACTGACTGGTTAAGCGTTCGGCTTATTCGTCGTCATCTTTGCTGGTGAATTTCTTGATGATTTCATCCGCCACGTTGCGCGGTGTTTCGGCGTACTTAGCAAACTCCATGGAGTAAGTTGCACGACCTTGTGACATTGAGCGCAGTTGTGTGGCATAGCCAAACATCTCTGCCAAAGGTACTTCAGCGCGGATTTGTTTGACACCGCCAAACAAATCATCCATACCTTGTACCATACCACGACGACGGTTTAGGTCGCCCATGATGTCACCCATGTAGTCTTCTGGTGTTTCCACCTCAACTTTCATCACAGGCTCAAGCAGCACAGGGTTGGCGTTCATAAAGCCTTTGCGGAATGCAATCGAACCTGCCATCTTAAATGATAGCTCATCGGAGTCCACATCGTGGTATGAACCATCGTATAAGGTCGCTTTCACGCCTACCACAGGGTAGCCTGCCAAGACACCGCTCTTCATACGGTCTTGGATACCTTTATCAACCGCACCAAAGAATTCTTTGGGTACGACACCACCGACAACTTCTTCAGCAAATTCGTACTCTTTGCCTTCTGCAGGGTCTAGGGGCTCTAGACGTAGCCAAACGTGACCGAATTTACCACGACCACCTGTTTGACGAACAAATTTACCTTCTTGCTCAACCGTGTTGCGGATGGTTTCACGGTAAGCAACCTGAGGCGCACCCACGTTGGCTTCAACGTTGAATTCACGCTTCATGCGGTCTACCAAGATTTCAAGGTGCAATTCACCCATACCGCTGATGATGGTCTGACCTGACTCTTCGTCCGTGTGTACACGGAATGATGGGTCTTCTTTTGCCAAGCGGTTCAAGGCAATAGACATTTTTTCTTGGTCGTTCTTGGTTTTTGGTTCAACCGCCAATGAAATCACAGGATCTGGGAATTCCATGCGCTCAAGCGTGATGACATTGTCTTCATCACACAGCGTGTCACCTGTGGTTACGTCTTTCATACCCACCAAGGCAGCGATGTCACCTGCGCGTAGTTCACCAATTTCTTTTTGCTCATTGGCGTGCATCTCAACGATACGGCCAATACGCTCACGTTTCATTTTGACAGGGTTGTAAACCGAGTCACCTTGTTTGACCACGCCTGAGTACACGCGAACAAACGTCAAGTTACCCACATATTTGTCGTTCATGATTTTGAACGCTAGGGCAGCAAATGGCGCATCGTCTGATGACTCACGGCTGGTTTCGGTCTCTTCTTTGTCATCAAGTACACCGCGAATCGCCTCAACGTCGTCAGGCGCTGGCAAGTACTCAATCACCGCATCCAACATTTTTTGCACGCCTTTGTTTTTAAAGGCTGTACCGCAAAGCATGGGGATGATTTCGTTGGCGATAGTACGCTGACGGATGGCGGTTTTGATTTTTTCGACAGGCAAGTCACCGTTTTCTAGGTACTCATCCATCAGTTCTTCAGACGCTTCTGCCGCTGTCTCAACCAATTGTGCGCGGTATTCTTCTGCCAAATCTTGTAAGTCAGCAGGGATATCACGCTCATCAAATTTCATCCCTTGAGAGGCGGTGTCCCAGTAGATGGCTTTCATGGTGATCAAATCAATCACGCCTTCAAAGCTGTCTTCTTTACCGATTGGCAAAACCACAGGCACAGGGTTGCCGCCCAAACGGTTTTTGATTTGGTCTTTGACGCGGAAGAAGTCTGCACCGATACGGTCCATTTTGTTCACAAACGCCAAACGTGGCACGCGGTATTTGTTAGCCTGACGCCACACGGTTTCTGACTGTGGCTGCACGCCACCGACCGCACAGTACACCATGCACGCCCCATCAAGTACACGCATTGAACGCTCTACCTCAATGGTAAAGTCCACGTGGCCGGGGGTGTCGATGAGGTTGATACGGTGTTCTGGAAATTGTTTTGCCATACCAGACCAAAAGCAAGTCGTTGCCGCTGAGGTAATGGTGATACCGCGCTCTTGCTCTTGTTCCATCCAGTCCATTGTGGCTGCGCCTTCATGGACTTCGCCCAATTTATGGCTACGACCTGTATAAAACAAAATACGTTCTGACGTGGTGGTTTTACCCGCGTCAATATGGGCTGAAATCCCGATATTGCGGTAACGGCTAAGGGGTGTTGTACGAGCCATAATTTTTCCTAAATATTCTAGGTGCTAATTGTTAATTGCTAAGCATTAACCCAAGATGAATCATGGTTATCATTATTCGGATATGTCGTGATAGGTAGGTCAAACACGCGCATTGGCTAAAATTTAGACAGTTTTTAAATTTAAAAATTTTTAACCACTTGCCCAAATTACGTCAATTCACGTCTTCAACAGACGACAGACATAGACGTATTATGATAGGGGCAAGTCATGACAGTCAGATGACAAATTCACCAAACCGCAACGCTTGCCTTATGATTGCGAACACTAGATGGGGCTTGTGGTTGATTTTACAAGCCCCGCCATTAATAACAAACCAATAACCAAACGCTTGCTTAGAAGCGGTAGTGTGAGAACGCTTTGTTGGCATCTGCCATGCGGTGAACCTCATCACGGCGTTTCATCGCATTGCCTTTGCCTTCAGCGGCGTCCATCAATTCGCCTGCCAAACGTAGCGCCATGGATTTTTCTGAACGACGCGCTGCTGCGTCGACCAACCAACGCATCGCCAAGGCAGTACGACGGGAGGGACGTACTTCCATAGGCACTTGGTAGGTTGCACCACCCACACGGCGGGCTTTAACCTCAACCATTGGGCGAACTTTTTCTAGCGTGTCTTCAAAAAACGCCACTGGGTCAGTGATGTTGTTTTTTTCGACCACACGATCGAGCGCGCCGTAAACGATTTTTTCGGCGATAGATTTTTTACCATCCACCATCACGTGGTTGATGAATTTAGCGATGGTCTGGCTACCAAATTTTGGGTCTGGTAGGATTTCACGGGCGGCAATGACGCGACGTCTTGGCATGATAGATTCCTTGTGTATTCAGGGGGCTCTGGTCGGGGCAATTTTTGGTTTTTTTGCCAGTAAATTACCACACCAGCCTTACTGCTTATGGCGGTATCGATTTGGTTTGATTGAACTTGGGTAAATCGACCTTTCCATCAGCAAACAAATGTAAAATAGCTTAAATTACGCTTTTGGACGCTTCGCGCCGTATTTTGAACGACCTTGTTTGCGGTCTTTCACGCCTGCGCAGTCTAGCGCGCCGCGTACGGTGTGGTAACGCACACCTGGTAGGTCTTTAACACGACCACCGCGAATCAATACAACGCTGTGCTCTTGTAGGTTATGACCTTCACCACCGATGTAGCTGGATACTTCATAGCCTGACGTCAAACGCACACGGCAAACTTTGCGCATGGCAGAGTTTGGTTTTTTGGGGGTGGTGGTGTAAACGCGGGTGCAGACACCGCGACGTTGAGGGCATGCTTGCAACGCAGGAACTTTTGATTTTTCCTTGATGGTTGTGCGCCCTTTACGGATTAGTTGGTTTGTGGTTGCCATATGGCACTCTTCTCCCGATACAGTCAATGCAATAGACAAGCTTGGCATGACCAAGCCAGTCATTTTTTGGACAGCGTATTATAGAGAAACTGACGCGTTTTTTCAAGGAATTATTGGACTTATCGCCAAAAATCATCAGATATTTGGTAAATGTTGGATAAATTTGAATAAAACGCTGGTAAGTTGTGTTACGCTTAGACCAGCGCAGACTTAAAAACAGACGGTTGAGGTTATTTAATTAGTTAAGCAGGCAAATTTTATATCTAAAACGTAAACAACACGATTGCGTTGGCAATCGTGTTGGTTGGGTAACAACATTGAAAAATCAAGGTTGGATGATTAAGCCGATGGTTTGGCGGAGGCATCGCTTTGGGTGAGTTTGGCAGGCGATGCGGTCTGGTTGGCAGGTTCGGCAAAGACCGCTTGGGTCACCGCAATGACTTCATGGATGATTTGGTTGTTATACGCTGTGCCAATACCAACGGCGGTGATGGGCAAAATTTTGTGCAAAATACCCACGTTAAAACGCTCAAGATTGAGGTTGATATTTTCGGCGATGTCATCAAATGCTGAAAATAGCTGCGCCACCGTTGAATTGTCCAACAAGTCTTGGTTTTCTTCTAGCGTGTCATCTGCCATGGCTTCAAACAAGCCGAGCCCTGCCAAGAGTGTTTGTTTTTCTTGTAGTTTTTTAAGATTAACTTTGCTTAAAATTTCGTACGCCAATACCACACCATTGCTACCCGTCAATGGGCGGTCGTAGATATGACTGATTTGGAAGATATGGCGCAAACACACCGCCAACAGCCAAAATGTATCGCCCAAAATGCCCAATAGACCTGCAAAGTTGCTCACACTACCTAAGGTTGCCAAGGCACGGTTTTGGTTGGCGATTTCCTCGGCAAGTGCGTCGCGTTCGGCAGTAGATAGCTGCTTGCCAAATTGCGGATTGTTGTGTAAATCGGTATCTGCCCAGCTTTGCGCCAATTTGCCGACGCGCATAAACACACTGTCACTGGCTTTATCAAACAACGATTGTGGCACAAAACGGTTGGCATATTTTTGGTAGCGGCTAAGCGGTGTTTTGCCCATCAGTTTGGCAGATAGGGCAGGGATTTGGTCATGAAAGGCGTTTTTGTGCGCGCGGATATCATCACGCAACGTCGATAAATCCAAATCTTGCAGCATATCTTTGGGCAAGTCTTGGCTATCGGTGAATTTTGCCAAACGCTCGCCCAAGGCATTTAGGCCGTTACGGGTGGTGCCAAAAACGGTGTCGGTTAAGTTATGGGTTAGGTGAGCCATGCGTCTTCCTTATTGTATCGCTGTATGACAGTTGGTTAAATCAAGATTGATTAAGTAAAATTTGAACGCCCATTAGGGTAAATAAAACCGTGCGGCATTACAAGGTGGGAACGTTGTGCAAACGTATGCGCTTGGTTAAAGCCTGACGAAGATAGGCAAATGTTGGGCTTTTTTGGAATACAACTTAAAGAAATATTTTGTAACAAAGTCAGCTGACCACTAGCGTTTATGCGCTGAATTCACTACAATTTTGGCGGTATAGGATTTGACAAGTTTTTGACAAAAAAAGGCAAGTTTATGCGGCGGGTGGTCATCACAGGGGCAGGGTTGGTATCGTGCCTGGGCAACGACTGGGCAAGCGTGGTGCAGGCGCTGCGCACGGGGCAATCGGGCATTGCGTTCAACCCGATATATGCCGAGCAGGGTTTTAAATCCTGTGTGTCAGGCTCGGTGGATGAGGCGGCGCTGGATACGTCGATGATTGACCGCAAGCTTAAGCGGTTTTTGTCCAAGCCGGGGTTGTATGCTTATATCAGTGCGTGGCAAGCACTGGCGCAAGCTGGCCTCAGCGTAGAGGCTGTGGCACACAATCCGCGTATTGGCGTGGTGGCAGGCTCAGCAGCGTCCTCGACGCATGATGTCATGCTGGCGTTGGATGGTATGCGCGCCAAAGGGCTGCGCGGTGTTGGCGCGATGACAGTGCCAAAAACCATGTCAAGCACGGTGTCGGCAGCCTTGGCGACGGGGTTTAAACTGGCAGGGGTGAATTACTCGATTGCCTCGGCGTGTGCCACGTCGGCGCATTGCGTTGGGCACGCGATGGAGCTTATTCAGCTGGGTAAACAGGATGTCGTGCTGGCTGGCGGCGGTGAGCTTGAGGACTGGACGCAATCGTGTATGTTTGACGCGATGGGTGCGCTTAGCACGCGCCACAATGACACGCCAACGCAAGCCAGCCGCCCGTATGATGCAGCGCGTGACGGGTTTGTGATTGCAGGCGGTGGCGGCATGGTGGTGGTTGAGAGCCTAGACCATGCATTAGCGCGCGGTGCGCCGATTTTGGCAGAGCTTGTTGGCTATGGCGCAACGTCTGATGGCGTGGATATGGTCGCGCCCAGTGGTGAAGGGGCGGTGCGCTGTATGCAGCAGGCGCTGGCGCAAGCAGGCATGACAACGGTGGATTATCTCAACACCCACGGCACCAGTACGCCAATTGGCGATGTTGCCGAGCTGGGCGCGGTCAAAACCGTGTTTCACGATGTGTCGGGCGGTGCAATCCCTGCGATCAGCTCAACCAAATCCATGACAGGGCATAGCCTTGGGGCAGCAGGCGTGCATGAGCTGATTTATTGCTTAATGATGTTGCAAGCAGGGTTTATCGCGCCAAACATCAACGTGGATAACCTTGATGAGGCAGCGCAGGGTTTTGACATCGTCACCGAGCCGCGCGCGGCCAAGCTAGACACCATCATGACCAATAGCTTTGGTTTTGGTGGAACCAATGCCAGTTTAATCATTCGGCGGTTTGCTTAAATGTGTTTGCAGGCTTAAGAGCAATTGGGCAACCCAAAAACACGCGCCAAGCTTGCCGACAGGATGCCGCAAACTTGGCAAAACTCAAACGATCGATGGTCAAGCCAGCGCAGCCAACGCGGCAAGCAAACGCTGATTTTGCGCCGCTGTGCCAATGGTGATGCGCAAATAGTCGCGGATTTTGGGCTGATCAAAATAACGCACCACGATGCCTTGCTCACGCAGCGCGGCAAAGATTTGCGCCGCATTGCCATTGAGCAGATGGGCAGGCGGCTTGGCAAAGACAAAATTGGCTTGCGAGGGCAGCACGCTAAAACCTTGTGCGGCCAAACGTGCGCTCAAGTCTTGTCGCAAGGCGATGATCTCCTGACAGCGCGCGCTAAAATATGGCGTATCCTGCACGCTTGCCAACGCGCCTGCTTGCGCCAACGTGTCCAGCGGATAGCTATTAAAGCTGTTTTTGTAGCGCGTCAAAGCCTCAATCAATGACGGATTGGCAAACGCCATGCCCACACGCAAGCCTGCCAACGCGCGCGACTTAGAAAACGTCTGCACCACCACCAAATTGTCGTATTGATTGACCAGCTCAACGGCAGACGCCTGCGCCACATCGGCAAAATCAATATACGCCTCATCAATCACCACCACCGCGTTGGTATGCTCTTTGAGCAATTTTTCAATATCGCCACGCGCCAGCAAAATCCCCGTTGGTGCATTGGGGTTGGCAAGAATAATCCCCCCACACGGGCGGCGATAGTCATCGACATCAATACTAAAATCGGCTTTGAGCGCAATTTTTGCCAGCTCAATGTGAAACGTATCGGCATACACAGGATAAAAACTGTAGCCAATCTCGGGCGTGAGTACGGGGCGGTCTTTGACAAAAAAACAGGTAAAAATATGCGCCAGTACCTCATCTGAGCCATTGCCCACAAACACTTGATTGATATCTAAGCCGTGCAAATCCGCCAACGCTTGGCGCAAGTCATCGGACTCAAAACTTGGGTAGCGTTTGAGCGTATCGGCTTGGTTGGCAAGCGCAGCGCTGATGGCTGCTGCCACGCGCGGTGAAGGTGGAAACGGATTTTCATTGGTATTAAGCTTGCACAAATTGGCAAGTTTGGGCTGCTCGCCTGGCACATACGGCGTGAGGTTTTTGATATGCTGACTCCACAGGCGGTTATTGATGACCGTGGGGGCGGCGGAAATCGGGCTAGGGGTTGCAGACGTATCTGTCGATGCCACAGTGTCACTCCGTTGATGAAGGTGGGCGCAAACAAGCAAGAAAAGGCGCGTACAAAAATTTTGTCAATACGACAAGCAATAACCAACAATATCGGCTAATATGCCAGCGCGTATGGGCGATTATCTTAGCACAAAATCGCGTGCCGCCCTAGCGTGTGCTTTCTTAAAAAAGTGCGATACGGGAGCAAAAAATTGGTTAAGTCTGTTCTGTCTTCAACGCCACCTTCCAATAACCCTGACCAACCCAGCGCTGTCCCCAACCCACCGCCTCAGTACCCCACACGCCTGTTGTGGGCGATTGGCCTAGGCTTGGTGCTGCTTGCGGTCAATATGCGCGCGCCACTGATTGGTTTTGGCACGGTCGCGCCACAGGTGCAGCAGGAGCTGGGGGTATCCACCAAGCTGATTGGTGTGATTGGCACGATTCCCATGCTGGTGTTTGCCATTGTGTCGCCGCTAGCACCGCGTTTGGCGCGGCGTGTGGGGCTGGTGGCCAGTATGCTGCTGGCAAGTGCTGCGCTGGCAGGGGGGATGCTGCTGCGGATTGTGCAGCCAGAATTTGGCTGGCTTGCCGCAGGGACGTTGTTGCTGTCGGTGGCAATTGCACTTGGCAATGTGCTGATACCTGCCGTTGTCAAACAGTACTTTGCTGACCGTATCAATACTTGGATGAGTGGTTATTCGCTGTGGCTGGCGATACTGGCGGGGCTTGCCGCATGGCTGACCCCACACCTTGCCCAACAGCACGATTGGCGTTTTGCGCTTGGCGTGTGGGTAGTGCCAACGCTTGTGGCGTGCGCCGTGTGGGCATGGGCGTGGCAGCTTGGGCGCGATCAAGCGCGTCAGTTTAGCGCCCCCCCCAACCGACGCATCGGCCGCATCAGCCGCCCAGCAGCGTTCGGTGTGGCGCATACCGATGGCATGGTTTATTAGCCTGTTTATGGGGTTACAATCCTTGTTGTATTTTACCTTGGTCAATTTTTTGCCCAGCCTGTTGGTGGATAAGGGCATGAATGCGGCGCAGGTCAGCAATATCGGCATGATTTTTCAAATCGTCGCTTTGCCATCGGTTTTATTCTTGTCAGTGGTGGTCAAAAAAGGCGGCAGCCTGCGCGCGCTGATGTTGTCAGGCGCGATCAGCAACCTACTGGGCGTGATTGGCTTTGGGTTTTTGCCAAACGCGTGGTCATACGCTGCTGCGGTTGCCGCTGGTTATGGTTGCGGCATCACTTATACCTTGTGCTTGATTATTTTGACCTTGCGATCCAAGGACAGCACACAAGCTGCCGAATTATCGGGCATGGCGCAAACCATCGGTTACAGTATTGCGCTGGTCGGGCCGCTGGCCACTGGCTGGCTAAAAGACCTATCAGGCGGTTGGTGGCTGCCGATGGCGGTTTTGACGGTGCTGATGGTTACCAAATGCGTGTTTGCGTGGCTGGCGACCCAAGCGCGCCCGATTGAATAATGAAATAGCCGCCCCACGCACGCGCCATATTACCCAAAAACTGTTGATTAAGCGTATCTGTGTGTTAGCGCGTGTAGGCTTTCAGCGGCTTTGCGTAAGCATTAAACGCAAACACAGGTTTAAGCTTTATAATGGGCTAAACCTTTGACCGAGAGTACCGCGCACATCAATAATTATGCCAGGCAAATCGGTAGCCTAACGCTCTGCGGCGATAGGTAGGCTTATTTTAAACGTTTAAACAAATCATTTGGAGACAACAATGAGTGGCAGCGATTTACCATTTCACTATTCTGACAAACGCATTTCTGACAAAATGGAAGCGGCATTAAACGAACAGATGATGACCGAAGCCGCCCAAGCGCAAGCCTATTTGGCATTGGGCAGCTGGGCGGAGATCAATAACTATGATGGCGTGGCGGATTTCTTTTATAAGCATTCTGCTGAAGAACGCAACCACATGTTTAAGTTCTTGGAATACATCAATGAACGCGGTGGTGAGGCCAAAATCGGCGCTATTCCTGCACCACGCGACAACCCAAGTGATCTAGAAAGCTGCATTGAAGATATTTGGCAGCATGAGCTTGATAACTCACGCAAAATCTATGCGTTGGTAGATTTGGCACTAGAAGAGCGCGATTGGGCAACCTTTAATTTCTTACAATGGTTTGTCAAAGAGCAAATCGAGGAAGAAGCCTTAATCGGTGACCTACGCGATAAGTTTACCTTGGCATCAAAAGAAAAACGAGACAACCAAAACTTCTATTCATTTAACCGCGATATGGCACACGCATCACAATCGGGCGAAATTCCACGCGAAAAAAGCTTAGATGAATAAAAAAGCTTAGATGAATAAATTAGCTGAATAAATTAGATGAATCATGGCTGGCTCAATAACAGACAGCCATAATGCAAGCGTTAAAATCAAACTGGCGGCAAGCATACCGCCAGTTTTTTTTGTGCAGGTGGTTTGTTCAAGGATAAGTTAAGTAAAAAAAGCTGGCAAATATGCCAGCTTTTTGGTGCGTGTCAAACAATGGATTAGCTTTTTAAGGTGATGCTGTCGTTGCCATCGAGTTTATCCAATGCCACCGCGTTGGGTTTTAGGGCAATGGGTTGGCTAACCAACGCCGCTTTAAACACCTCATCGATGGTTTCAACGGGCTGAATGCGCAAGCCTTCTTTGACATTGTCAGGAATATCTTGCAAATCGCGCTCGTTGGATTTTGGAATCAACACGTGTTTGATACCACCGCGATGCGCGGCTAGCAGTTTTTCTTTTAAGCCGCCAATACGCAGTACCTTACCGCGCAAGGTCACCTCACCTGTCATGGCGATATCGGGGCGGATAGCAATGCCCGTCATCGCCGATGCCAATGCCAACGTCAAGGCAATACCTGCTGAAGGGCCGTCTTTTGGCGTTGCACCCTCAGGCATATGCACGTGGATGTCGGTGTTTTTAAACGTGTCATAGCTGATGCCAAGCTCAGCACCGCGCGCACGCACCACGCTCATGGCAGCGCGAATCGACTCTTTCATGACATCACCCAGCGAACCCGTAAAGCTCAATTCGCCTTTGCCTTGCAATGCCACCGCTTCGATGGTCAAAAGCTCACCGCCCACTTGCGTCCACGCCAAGCCTGTCACGCGCCCAACCTCAGGGTCTTGCTCAGCCAGACCAAAGTCAAACTGATGTACGCCCAAATAGTCACCGATGTTGTCGGCATTGACCACGACGTGTTCGTTGGCGTTGTGCGCGTCTTGTTGGACGTGGTTTTTGACCACTTTACGCGCAATTTTGTTAATCTCGCGCTCAAGGTTACGCACGCCTGCTTCACGGGTATAACGCTGGACGATGGTTTGCACCGCGTCGGTGGTGATCTCTACCTCACCTTCACCAAGACCGTTTTGCTCCAAGGCTTTGGGCAGTAGGTATTTTTCGGCGATGTTGATTTTCTCATCTTCGGTGTAGCCTGGCAAGCGGATGACTTCCATGCGGTCAAGCAGCGCAGGCGGAATGTCCATGCTGTTGGCCGTACAGATGAACATCACCTGCGACAAGTCCAAATCCATGTCCAAATAATGGTCATTAAAGGCATGGTTTTGTGATGGGTCTAGCACCTCAAGCAGCGCTGAGGCAGGATCACCGCGAAAATCTTGCGCCATTTTGTCGATTTCATCAAGCAAGAACAGCGGATTTTTCACACCCACTTTGGCCAATGACTGGACGATTTTACCTGGCATCGCGCCAATGTAGGTGCGGCGATGGCCACGGATTTCGGCTTCATCACGCACACCGCCTAACGCCATGCGGATAAATTCACGCCCTGTGGCGCGTGCGATGGATTCACCCAATGAGGTTTTACCCACCCCCGGTGGCCCGACCAAGCACAAAATTGGGCCTTTTAAGGCTTTAACGCGCGATTGCACCGCCAAAAACTCTAAAATACGGTCTTTGACATCGTTAAGCCCGTAATGCTCGGCTTCAAGCACATCTTGCGCGTGGTTGATGTCAATGTGCACATCGCTGGTTTTGTTCCACGGTGTGTCCAAAATCCACTCAAGGTAGTTGCGCACCACCGATGATTCAGACGACGCAGGCGGCATCATTTTAAGCTTACGAAACTCGCTTTCGGCTTTTTTGCGCACCTCATCGGGCAAGTCGGCTTGCTCGAGGCGGTTGGCAAGCTCGTCAAGGTCATCATCGTCCGATGGCTCGCCGCGCTCTTCGTGCAAGTCTGACAGCTCGTTTTTAATCGCTTTCATTTTTTCATTGAGGAAGTATTCGCGCTGGTTGTTCTCCATCTGGCGGCGAACTTGCTCTTGGAGTTCTTGCTCAATGTTTTGCTCGGCACTTTGTTGCACTAAGTAATCGGT
The DNA here is from genome assembly GCF_059264685.1 of Faucicola sp. SE7633. Taxonomy (NCBI): domain Bacteria; kingdom Pseudomonadati; phylum Pseudomonadota; class Gammaproteobacteria; order Moraxellales; family Moraxellaceae; genus Faucicola; species Faucicola sp. SE7633. The sequence continues at coordinate 13,302 of NZ_JCADBW010000023.1, forward strand.
CAGCGTTTTGATATGCGCGGCCAAGTCGTCCTGCTCCAAAAACGCTTGTTTGTCAGCAAGGTTGAGCGATACGCGTGTGGCGATAAAGTACAACAGCTCCTCAATGCCGCTGATGCGCTCAGCCACGCGAATCAGCTCACGCGCGTTGCGCAAGCGGCTTTCGGCGTATTGGCTAAACAGTGCCAACAGCGCGGCTTTGTGGTCTTGCTGCTCGTTGGCAGGCAAATTCACCGTCATTGGGCTGGCAACAAACTGTGCGACCAATGCGCGGTCTTCTTGGCTGTTGAACGACCCATGTACGGTATCGGTTTGGCGCAATTCGGCGCGGTACAAACCTTCAATCAACACTTTAACGCAGCTGTCATCGTTTTCATGCGGCATGGTATTGACGATGCGGCATACCGTACCATATTGGTAGAGGTTGGACTCGTCGATGTCTTCGGTCAAAGAATCTTGCTGCGCGACGACCAAAATACGGTTGTCGTAATCGCGCTGCGCCAATTCAACGGCATTCACCGACAGCGCGCGCCCAACAAACAGCGCAATTTGCATGTGTGGATAGACCACCACATCACGCAGTGCCAACAACGGCAAGGTATTGACCGCGTCGGCAAGTTGTGAAGCCCCATCATGGACTTCATTGTTCATATCTTGCAGATTGTCTTGCATAGTATCCCCTTTAAACTCAGCCGCTCATGGGTCGGCTGACGACATACGCTAGATATGGTGTTTGTCAGGTAAATTGCAAGCGCTTGGCTAAGCGATTGTTTAGACAGCGATTCAAACGCCAATTTGGGCAAAAATGCGCTAAAAATCTTGCTCGGTGTCGCGATTGACCGCCAAAAATGCATCGGCTTTTGCCAGTAGCTGTGCAAGATGGTTAGGGTTCATCACCGCAGCGATTTGGGCAGGTGCAAGCGTATCATCAACTGGTATCACATCGTTGTCATCAAAAACACCGCTGTCATCAAAGACGGCGGCGGCATTGGCGGCGGTTGGTGCGCGCAAAGCGGCATTTGCCAAATTTTTGGCGGATTGTTGGGTGAAAGCAACATCATAACGCTGGCGAAAATCCACCACACCGCTGGGCAATACCGCCATATCTAGCCGCGCATCCCACGGCTGACGCGGCAGGTGCGCCACACGCTGACAATCATACGCCCACCCGATCACCAGCGGCTTGTGCTTGTGGCGTGCCAAAGTGCGGTCATAAAACCCACCCCCCATGCCCAGCCGATAGCCGTCATCATCCAACGCGACCAACGGCACAAACAGCACATCCAAATCACGCGCCAGCCATAACGCGCCATAGGCAGGCTGACGCATGGCAAGCGGATGGCGGGCAAGGCGTGCGCTTTTGAGCGTTGGGGTAGCTAACTCACGAAAACGCAACGCGCGGTGCGGACGTGTGACGACGGGTAAAAACACGCGCCAACCGCGCCGCCGCGCCCAATCAATCAACCCTTGCGTTGGCAACTCGCCAAACGCATCGGCATACACACCGATGTTGAGCGGACGCTGTGGCTGTCGGGGTAGCGGCAGGCGGCTAAGCTGACGCACGGCTTGCCCTGCGGCGTGGCGACGTTGTACAGGCGACAGCATAAGACGCGCGCGACGCAAGCGGCGGCGGATGGCTGATGGGGTTTTAGCTAAGCTGACACAATCGGTTTTGGTGGCTTGAGACTTGGGCATGATAAACGTTTTATACGGTGCTAAATTTTTACAGTAAACCATTTGCCTTGACAAAACAAGCCCAACAAAAACAGATGAAACGCGCGCCAAAAAAGCGTATAGTAAGCGTATTTGTGTTTGCCAAATTGAGCAAACTTTTTGAGCAAACCTTGGCGCAAGCAGATGCGTCAATCTATGTTTGACAGCTAACATGAATTTTATCATTCGTTGCCGTAAACCTGCGACTTCAGGCGGTGGATATAAGGCAATTGTTAAATGCGATAAGTTTTGCTATACTCATCTCACTATATTCAATGTCTTACATTCCACAGTTAAGTTAAGACTAAATTGCGAGTACGCAGTAACTTAACGGGTAAGACGTTTCCAAACACACACTTAAGCTAATTCGTGTCTATGACAATCCTAACGGTAGGATTAGCTTAAAATAAGAACCTAAGATGTACGGTGTGTCGTACGGGCGGTTGCCATTGTCTTAGGTTTGCGGTCGGGCTTGACCGTCTGGGAGCAGGAATCCCCTCACTTTAGGGAGGGGAGGAAGTCAAAGTACGCAAAAGGGAAACCACATGAGCGAACCAACCCACAACCAAAGTAGCGATTTTCGACAAGAAAAAGACACCATGGGCGCGGTACAAGTGCCCAGCCAAGCTTACTGGGGTGCGCAAACTGAGCGTAGCCGCAACAACTTTAAAATTGGTGGCGAAACCTTGCCCCAGCCATTGATTGAAGCGATGGCACTGGTCAAAAAAGCCGCCGCGCTGACCAACGCCGAATTAGGCCGCATCAGCAATGACAAGCGCGATTTGATTGTACAAGCGGCGGATGAAGTCATTGGCGGTAAGCTACGCGACCAATTCCCGTTGGTGGTATGGCAAACGGGTTCGGGCACGCAGTCCAACATGAACATGAACGAGGTGCTGGCCAACCGCGCCAACGAAATCGCAGGGCACGCCAAAGGCAGCTACCAAGCCATCCACCCCAATGATGATGTCAATCACGCGCAATCCACCAACGACAGCTTTCCAACCGCAATCCGCGTGGCGGCAGCGCGTCAAATCAACAGCTTACTGATTCCAGCGGTACAGGCGCTGCGCGATACATTGGCAAAAAAAGCCGATGACTTTAGCGACATCGTTAAAATCGGGCGCACACACCTACAAGATGCCACGCCTTTGACCTTGGGGCAAGAGTTTAGCGGCTATGCCAGCCAGCTTGACCACGCCTTGACCCGTCTAGACGCGGCACTACAAGGCTTGTATGAATTGCCATTGGGCGGCACAGCGGTGGGCACAGGGCTAAACGCACACCCAGACTATGCCGTCAAAGCGGCACAAACCTTGGCGGATTTGACAGGCTTGCCATTTGTCACCGCGCCCAACAAATTTGAAGCCTTGGGCGCGCGCGATGCCGAGGTATTCGCCTCAGGCGCACTCAAAACCTTGGCGGCCAGCCTTAACAAAATCGCCAACGACGTGCGCTGGTTGGCATCAGGCCCACGTTGCGGTATCGGTGAAATTCGTATCCCAGAAAACGAGCCTGGTTCATCCATCATGCCAGGCAAAGTCAATCCCACCCAATCCGAAGCCATGACCATGGTCGTCGCGCAAGTCATGGGCAATGACGTGACCATCAACCTAGCAGGCGCGTCGGGTAACTTTGAGCTCAACGTGTTTATGCCTGTGATTGGTTATAACTTGTTACAATCAATCCGCCTATTGGGCGACACCTGCAACAGCTTTAACGAGCATTGCGCCGTCGGTATCGAGCCTGTCAAAGAAAAAATCGACGAATACCTGCACAATTCATTGATGCTGGTGACCGCGCTTAACCGTCACGTCGGCTATGAAAACGCCGCCAAAATCGCCAAAACCGCCTACAAGGACAACAAAACCCTAAAACAAGTCGCGGTTGAACTTGGTCTTATGACCGCCGAGCAGTTTGACGAGTGGGTCAAGCCTGAGGCCATGGTCAAATCATCATAAGCCACCAAGTTTTAAATTGTTAAAAAATTTGGCAGTTGTAGCAAGCCAGTGGCACGCGCCATTGGCTTGTTTTTTGTGGTTTGGACGGGTAAACTAAAACCCCCAAGGCAGATGACAGCGGTTGATGTTTTAGCCCCTCAACCGTTTGATCCCAATCGCCTGCTTGTCGTGATAGACACGGCAAGTTTTGCCATGAGAAGGATTTTTTCATGACCCACCCAACACACCCAACGGCAAATGCCGCCCCTAAGCCTGCGCGCGTGGTTGATTTAGCCGCCAAACAAATTGTCGAAAACCATCTAAACCAGTTGGCAACGCCGCAAGATTTGATGCTGGATGCGCATGAATTTGAGCAAAAAAAAGCCCAAATCATCGAGCTGTTACGCGCCAATCACGCCACCTTAATCGCACACTATTACACCGACCCTGCCATCCAAGCCATTGCCGAGGCCAGTGGCGGTATCGTGTCTGATAGCCTAGAGATGGCACGATTTGGCCGTGATAGCGACAGCGACGTGCTACTGGTGGCAGGCGTGCGCTTTATGGGCGAGAGCGCAAAAATTCTTAGCCCCGATAAAACCGTACTTATGCCAACGCTTGCGGCGACTTGTTCGCTGGATTTGGGTTGCCCTGTTGAGGCGTTTAGCGCGTTTTGTGACGCGCATCCTGATCGCACCGTGGTGGTCTATGCCAACACCTCAGCCGCTGTCAAAGCGCGTGCCGACTGGGTGGTGACCTCAAGCATTGCCGTTGAGCTTATCGACCATTTAGACAGCCAAGGCGAAAAAATCATATGGGCGCCCGACCAGCATTTGGGGCGCTACATTCAGCGTCAAGTTGGCGCAGATATGCTGTTGTGGAATGGCGCGTGCATTGTGCATGAGGAATTCCGCGCGCGCAGCCTTGCCAGCATGAAGGCGCTATACCCCGATGCCGCCGTGTTGGTGCACCCCGAATCCCCACTTGAAATGATTGAAATGGCAGATGCAGTCGGTAGCACCAGTCAGCTGATTGCTGCCGCCAACCGCTTGCCACATGATACCTTTATTGTCGCAACCGACCGCGGGATTTTTTATAAAATGCAGCAAGCTGCACCGCACAAAACCTTGATTGAAGCGCCAACGCGCGGCGAGGGGGCAACGTGCCGTTCATGCGCGCATTGCCCATGGATGGCGATGAATGACCTTGATCAAATCATCACCACGTTGCAGCAAATTGGCACGCCTCAGATGGCACAGCATGAAATTATCGTTGCACCTGACCTAATCGCTCAAGCCAAAAAGCCGCTTGACCGTATGCTGGCGTTTGGTGCATCGCTCAAACGCTAAGCCACTGGTTATCCCAACCAAACGCATGGGGCAAGGGCGACTTGCCTTGACCCAATGTGTGTTGATTTTAATGTGTTAATGCCTTGCTAAGGGCGTACCCAGCAAGGCAGCCATACAAAGCCAATGCGCTAAGGCAAAAATTAAAATAAATGCAAAAATCGCTTGACACCTTTGTCACCTTGCATTAATATACCCACCACTTAACGCGGTGGCATAAATCAACCACCTGTGGTAAGCGTCGGGGCGTAGCTCAGCTTGGTAGAGCACCTGCTTTGGGAGCAGGGGGTCGTAGGTTCGAATCCTGTCGCCCCGACCATTTTTTTAAGCACTTATGCTTAAAATACCAGAGCCGTGCAGGCTGTAAAGTCTTTAATACGCGCCTGTAGCTCAGTTGGATAGAGCATCTGCCTTCTAAGCAGGTGGTCACAGGTTCGAATCCTGTCAGGCGCGCCATTAGCCTGCTGTATTTACCAATGTTGATCTGTTGGTAATTATCTTTAAGCCTATTGGCTTGTCTATGGCGGATGTAGCTCAGTTGGTAGAGCCCCGGGTTGTGATCTCGGTTGTCGTGGGTTCGAGCCCCATCATTCGCCCCAATTTTTTTTATTTTTTTAACTGCTGGCGGATGCTTAGCGGTTTTTTTATTTTTGGTCAAGCCCAAATCTTGCCATAAACAAGGCAACCATCGGCTGCCTTGTTGGCACAAAAACGTTGGTCTAAAAACACGGTTTGGTTTAATACACCTGCGGCACGTACATCTCGGCAGGGATTTCCTCACGCACGTAATCATCGTGGTGCACACGCGGTGGCAATTCGACGATTGCATGGGGGATTTCTTCATACGGGATTTGCGACAGCAGATGGCTGATGCAGTTGAGCCGTGCGCGTTTTTTGTCGTTGCCTTCAATCACCCACCATGGCGCTTCGGGGATGTTGGTGCGCTCAAACATCACTTCTTTGGCTTTGGTGTACTGCTCCCAGCGGCGGCGTGATTCCAAATCCATCGGTGATAGCTTCCATTGCTTGAGGGGGTCATACACACGGCTTAAAAAACGCGCGTGCTGCTCTTCATCGGTGATGGAGAACCAGTATTTGATCAAACGAATGCCCGACCGCACCAACATGCGCTCAAACTCAGGCGCAGATTGAAAAAATTCTTGGTATTGCTCTTCGGTACAAAAGCCCATCACGCGCTCGACCCCTGCGCGGTTGTACCAGCTGCGGTCAAATAGCACGATTTCGCCTGCGGCTGGCAGATGCGCGACATAACGCTGAAAATACCATTGGGTTTTTTCGCGGTCACTGGGTGCAGGCAACGCGGCGACGCGACACACGCGCGGATTTAGGCGTTGGGTGATGCGTTTAATCGCCCCGCCTTTGCCTGCCGAATCGCGCCCTTCAAATATCACCACAACGCGCTCACCGTTGTGTACGACCCAATCTTGTAGCTTGATGAGCTCTTTTTGTAGGCGAATTAGCTCTTTAAAATATACATGACGCTCTAGCTTTTCGTCGGATGTCAATTCGCTACGCGCGTAGCGGTGGTCTTGCACATAGTCGTCAAGCTCGTTTTCGATTTCTTCATCATAGCTGTCAATCAGCTCGTCTTGGAGCTGCTGGCGAATGTTTTCGTCGCCGATGTCTGCGTCATTGAGGTAGCTGTCAGCCGTCAAATCGTCGGTTGCCATGGCAACTTTTTGCTCAAGTTGTTCGTCATTGAGGGGGGTGAGGGGGCGGTAAGTCATGGCTTGTCCTTATATATTGTACCGATATATATTGTACCGATATATATTGTACCGGGGGTACGGTATATTGGATGGCAGTGTAAAAAACGCATTTTTTGTGCCTATCCTAACGCAAGAATATGACAACGCCATGACGGCTTGATGTTGATGGGTATGCTAAACTAAGGGGCTAAATGGTGCTGGATCGTCGGGCAGTGATAAACAGGTGAAAAATTGATGGGTATTTGGGTGTGTGTGGTGGTTGTGCTGTTTGCTGTCGGCAGTATCATGGGGCTGATGCCCTCAGCGCGCGCGCGGCGGCTTGATGATTTGCGCATGACGGCGCGGCAGGTGGGGTTGCAGCCTAAATTGGTGGTTTGTCCCGATTGGCTGGTTGGGCGGTTGGACAAACAGCCCAATCAACCCCTTGATAACCCGCTTGATAACCCGCTTGATAACATGGTGGCGCAATACGGCTGTATCATTGAGGGCGCGCGTTTGCCTGCGTGTGATTTTGTTGCCATTGATGGGCGCTGGCAACTGGCGGGGCGTTGGCAGCAATTTGCCCAAACCAAAGAGCTAGCAACCAACAAATTTTTGTTAAATAACGCGCTCAATGGTGCACCGATTGATTTGCCTGCCAGCATTGCGCCGTATGTGCTGGGCTTGAGTGCGCAGGCGAATTTTATGGCGTTATATTGGCGTGAGAATATCGGCGCGTCGCCTGCCACGCTTGAAACGCGCACAAATGACCTAATTCAATTAAAAACCGATTTGCAACGTTATGCCGATTTGTTGCACAATGGCGCAATTTAGGACACAGATTTGGCTTGATTTGACAAGTTGGCCCAACCATCGTGCGATGACGGGAACAAATGACTTGCCAAATTTCGCGTGAGTGATTAAACCCTATCAGATTTTATTGAACAAATTTTGACAGCATTGAAACAGCCTATGCGTAAACCCAGCCCAACCAGCCGCAGCAAGACTGCCAAAACCCCAACCGCCAGCCCTGCCGATGATGGACAACCAAACAGCAGCAAGGGCAAGGCGTTGGTGATTGTTGAGTCACCTGCCAAAGCCAAAACCATCAACAAATACTTGGGCAACGATTACATCGTGCGCTCAAGCGTCGGGCATGTCCGCGATTTGCCCGTGTCGGGCAGTGGTGAAAAAGCCAAAGCCACCAAAACCGCGGACGATGGCATCAAGCTTACCCGTGAGCAAAAGGCGCAACAAGCCTTGGTGCGGCGTATGGGTATCGACCCTGAACACGGCTGGGCGGCGCATTATGAGGTGTTGCCCAACAAAACCAAAGTCATCAAAGAGCTAAAAAGCCTTGCCAAAGAAGCCGATGCGATTTATTTAGCGACCGACTTGGATCGCGAAGGTGAGGCGATTGCGTGGCATTTAAAAGAAGTCATCGGCGGTGATGACAGCAAATATAGCCGTGTGGTGTTCAATGAAATCACCCAATCTGCCATTCAGCAAGCGTTCAGCCAGCCGACCAAACTCAACTATGACCGCGTCAATGCCCAACAGGCACGGCGGTTTTTGGACCGTGTGGTTGGCTACATGGTGTCGCCGCTGTTGTGGCAAAAAGTCGCCCGTGGCTTGTCGGCAGGGCGTGTGCAGTCGGTGGCAACGCGCTTGGTGGTTGAGCGTGAGCGCGAGATTCGTGCGTTTACCCCTGTTGAATACTGGCAAATCCACGTCGATGCCCACAGTGAGCGTTTGCAAACCGCCAAACAGCCGCCGTTTGCTTTGCGCCTTGAGGCGACCAAGCAGGCCGGTGAGGCGCTGGCATTGGGCAACCAAGCACAGACCGAGGCGGTGGTTGAGCGATTGCACAAGGCGCAATTTGTGGTGGCTGACCGTGAGCAAAAACCGACCCAATCCAAGCCATCTGCACCGTTTATCACCTCAACCTTGCAGCAAGCGGCCAGCACGCGCTTAGGTTTTCCTGTCAAAAAAACCATGCTGCTTGCCCAGCGTCTGTATGAGGCAGGGCACATCACCTACATGCGTACCGACAGCACGTTTTTGTCGGCCGATGCGCTCAACAGCGTGCGCGGCTACATTGACAAGCAATTTGGCAAACATTACCTGCCCGAACGCGCCAACGTGTATGGCAACCGCCAAAACGCCCAAGAGGCGCACGAGGCGATTCGCCCATCGGATGTCACCGTGACGGCGACCATGCTCAAAGGCATGGAGCGCGACGCACAGCGACTGTATGAGCTGATTTGGCGGCAATTTGTTGCCTGCCAAATGCTGCCTGCCAAATATTTGGCACTGACCTTGACCATACATGCCGATGACATCGAGCTTAAAGCGCGTGGGCGTGTGATGACGTTTGATGGCTACACCAAGGTGCAACCGCCTGCCAACAATGAGGACACGCTACTGCCCGACGTGCAAGTCGGTGAGGTGCTGGCGGTGGATGCGATTGTGCCAAGCCAGCACTTTACCAAACCGCCTGCACGCTACACCGAGGCAAGTTTGGTCAAAGAGTTGGAAAAACGCGGCATCGGGCGACCCTCAACTTACGCGTCGATTATTTCAACCATCCAAGACCGTGGCTATGTGCGCCTTGAAAACAAACGCCTATTTGCCGAAAAAATGGGCGACATCGTCACCGACCGCTTGACGGCAAGTTTTCCTGATTTGATGGACTATGCCTTTACCGCAGGACTTGAGGACAAGCTTGACGACGTGGCGGACGGGCAACAAAACTGGAAACAGGTGCTGGACAACTTTTATGGCGATTTTAAGCATAAACTTGACCACGCCAAACAAGCCGATGGCATGAAGCCCAACGACCCAACCGACGTGCCTGACATTCATTGTGACCTATGCGACCGCCCGATGCAAATTCGCACAGGCTCAACGGGGGTGTTTTTGGGCTGTACGGGCTACAATTTGCCGCCCAAAGAACGCTGCAAAGGTACCAAAAACTTGATGCCTGTTGAGGCATTTGCCAACCAAACCGCCAGCGATGACGACGACAACCAAGACGAGATTTTGGCACTGCTGGAGAAAAAACGCTGCCCAAAATGCAACACCGCGATGGATGGTTATTTGGTTGATGGGGGCTTAAAACTACACGTTTGTGGCAACAACCCCGATTGCGATGGCTATTTGCTTGAAAAAGGCGTGTTTGAAACCGCAGGCAACAACGATGTGCCAACCATCGAATGCGACAAATGCGGCGGCGAGATGCAGCTTAAAACAGGGCGATTTGGCGCGTACTTTGCTTGCCAACAATGTGACAACACGCGTAAAGTGCTCAAAAATGGGGAAGCCGCCCCACCACGCATGACCCCGATTGATATGCCGCATTTAAAATCGCAAAAGCACGATGACCATTATATTTTGCGCGAAGGTGCAGCAGGGCTGTTTTTGGCGGCCAGCAAATTTCCCAAAGTGCGTGAAACCCGTCCGCCCAAAATCACCGAATTGCGCACGGTTGCTGACCAATTAGAGCCAAAATTTCAGTACCTGCTGACCGCGCCCGACACCGACGATGACGGCAATCCAACGATTTTGCGCTGGAGTCGCAAAGACGCGCAGCAGTATGTCGGCTCAGAAAAAGATGGCAAGGCAACCAAGTTTGCATTGGTCTATCAAGGCGGTAAGTGGGTGCAGGCATGACGGTTAATGTGCTTGATGCGATTGTCTAGCCATGATTAGATATAAAACCATGATAGATAACCCATCAATCAGACAACCGACGTTGGTTAGCCTATTTGCAGGTGCAGGCGGCATGGATTTGGGCTTTCGGCAAGCAGGCTTTGACGTATTGCTGGCGAATGAATACGACAAAACCATCTGGCCGACTTACGAGTATAACCATGCCAACCCCTTGCTTAAAGGCGATATCCGACAATTCACCGCCGCTGATTTTCCCGATTGTGATGGTATGATTGGCGGGCCACCGTGTCAAAGTTGGAGCGAAGCAGGCGCGTTACGCGGCATTGATGATGCCCGCGGACAGTTATTTTTTGACTATGTGCGCATTTTACGCGCCAAACAGCCCAAGTTTTTTGTCGCTGAAAACGTCTCGGGGATGTTGGCAAAACGTCACCAACCTGCTGTGCAAAACATTGTCGCCCAGTTTGAGGCAGCAGGCTATGAGGTGCATATTGCCTTGCTTGACGCGCATGATTATGGCGTGGCACAAAACCGCAAGCGCGTGTTTTATGTTGGGTTTCGGCAGGATTTGGCGACAAATTTTACCTTTCCGTCACCGCTTGCTGACGAGGATAAAACCACCTTGGCAGACGCGATAGGTGATTTGGCTGATAGCGCGTTGCCTGCAAAGACGAATAACAAAACCAATGGCACGGCATGCGTGGTTGCCAATCATGAATACTTCACGGGCGGTTATTCACCGATCTACATGAGCCGTAACCGTGTGCGTGCGTGGGATGAGCCATCGTTTACCATTCAAGCCAGTGGGCGACAAGCACCGCAGCACCCCAACGCGCCCAAAATGCGCCGTATCGGGGTCAATCAGTTTGAATTTGTTGGCGATACTGGCCGTTATCGGCGGTTGTCGGTGCGTGAATGCGCGCGTATCCAAGGGTTTCCCGATGATTTTACCTTTATTTACCAATCGCTGAATGATGGTTACAAGATGATTGGCAATGCCGTGCCTGTGCGTTTGGCACGGGTGCTTGCTGAGCAGATTTATCCATTGGTGGTTTGAATTTAATGTTTAAGCATTTTTTAAATCTTGCAAAAATAACGCGCGTTGATACAGCGCGTTTTTTTTCGCCCCTGTCAAATCTGCCGCCAGTTGTGCTGCCTTTTTGACGGACAAATCCGCCAATAAACGCGTGAGTAGCTCGTCGTGTGCGTCCTCGGCATTGTCATGGTCAGCAAGATTTGCCCCTGCCACCACCACCACCATTTCACCGCGGGTTTGGTTGCTGTCAGCGGCGATAAACTCGACCAAACCTGCCAAATCTGTTTGATAAATCGTTTCAAAGGTTTTGCTAATCTCACGGCATAGCGTCACTGTGCGCGTGCTGCCCAATATGGCTGCCATATCTGCCACGCATTCGGCAATACGGTGCGGTGCTTCATAAAAAATCAACGTCGCGGATAGGGTGCGTAAGTCTTGTAACGCTTGTTGGCGCGCGCCCGATTTGGCAGGCAAAAAACCATAAAAATAAAACTTATCCGACGGCAAACCTGCCACTGACAACGCCGCAATCGCCGCACACGCGCCAACCACAGGTGACACCCGAATGCCTGCTTGGTGACAGGCTTTGACCAACCGATAACCAGGGTCGCTAATCAGTGGCGTACCTGCATCAGAAATCAGCGCGATACGCGCCCCGTCTTGTAGGCGATTGAGTAGGCGTTCGGTTTGGCTGTCGGCGTTGTGGTCATGGTAGGCAAGCGTTGGCGTGGCAATACCAAAATGGCGCAGCAGGGTGCTGGAGGTGCGCGTGTCTTCACAGGCGATGGCATCAACGGTTTTGAGGCATTCGACGGCATGTGGGGTCATGTCTGCCAAGTTGCCAATCGGTGTGGCGACGACGTAGAGCGTGCCTGTTTGGGGGGATTGGGTGTGCATTTGTGTGCTTGAGGTGGTGTTCGGGTGATAAAAGGTACATCTTAACATATCCCGTTAGCAGTGGGGAATTTGCCAAGACGGACTTTTTAATTTTAAACCATCTATGGGATGGCAAACTTCAAAAATCCGCTACACCCACCGATGCGTTGATTCTGAACCATCTATGCGATGGCAAACATTTTCATTAAATACAGGACTCATAATCCTTTTTTCTAAACCATCTATGCGATGGCAAACAGGAATTTATTCGCAATAGCGCAAGTTTTGGCTTTCTAAACCATCTATGCGATGGCAAACCAAGCCACGGCAAGGGCGGCAAGGGCGGCAAGTTTCTAAACCATCTATGCGATGGCAAACCCTCTCTTGTGTGCTCACTAACGCCCCATATATTTCTAAACCATCTATGCGATGGCAAACGCTGATACACTGCGGTTTGCAACAGGCGGTGTTTTCTAAACCATCTATGCGATGGCAAACTCGATAAGTACCTTAATGGTGAATACTATAAATTTCTAAACCATCTATGCGATGGCAAACTTAATTGTTGGTTTAGTAATCGACCTGGAGAGTTTCTAAACCATCTATGCGATGGCAAACGCGTGCGGCTCAATGAAGCACAAACGCTAAAATTTCTAAACCATCTATGCGATGGCAAACAGTTTTATATCGCGCCGCCTGATGGTGCGGCTTTTCTAAACCATCTATGCGATGGCAAACCAAGCAAAAAGTGCTTGACAAATTCAAGGAATTTTCTAAACCATCTATGCGATGGCAAACGACAGAACGCTGCTGCGCCTTATAATCGTCACTTTCTAAACCATCTATGCGATGGCAAACCCAACGAGTTTACCGAGGCAGCCTTATCTGTATTTCTAAACCATCTATGCGATGGCAAACGCGGAAGCCTTTGCTAAAATGGTTGAGCAAACTTTCTAAACCATCTATGCGATGGCAAACTAGAAAGTTTTTTGCATAACTTTCTAATTATCAATGATATACGATTTTATACAATAAAAACACTTCTTTTTTAAGTGCTTGGTTTAACTATTTGATATGACTTGATTTTTTGGCATGTCTCAACAATGAAGCCAAACATATAGTCTAACACATCTTGGTCTTGGCACACCTCAATTAACTGCATACGAAATTCTTTTTGGTCATGCCCCAGTTTTGCCGAAATAAACGCCTGCGGCATAACCAGCGCATCCTTGACCAAATCAGCAATATCAAACACCAGCCCACCGCGGCGCGTTTTACCATGCAGCATGGGCAAAGCAAAGCTAATCCCCAACCCATGCAGCGCGACCGCCGCATAGCCATACGCAATATAATTGCCATGGTCAAGATAACTGTTGGCGATATCGGCCACATCTTCGTGACTGTTTTTGCCCTCCTCACGGGTAAAAACAAAATCAAACCCCGTCGCCAAAGTTTTGTACAACGCCTTTGCCCAGCGTCCTTCGGCCGTCAAAAGCTGTTCTTGGCTTGTGCCTGCCTCAATATCTTGGGCAAAGCGGCTAAGCGTCGCCTCATCCAGCCGAATACCACGGCTGGTTAGTAACGCATGGCGTTGCCAGTATTTTTTGACCATCTCGATACGCTCGGTGAGCAGGATTTTTGCCATCAAAAGCCGTGTGCTATCATCAAGCCATGCCTGCATCCACGTCTGCATGTATTCGGTTGGGCGATACTCACTTTGTGGGGCAAGAAAAGTCAAATCCAACGCGCTAAACAAAGGCGATCCACCCGAACCACAAAACCCAACCATCACATTGGACTCTGCCAGCCGTCGGGCAGCGGCATCGGTAATCGAACTGCCTTTACCCAATAGCAAAAACGCGGTGTTTTTTTCAGGAATGTTATAAAAATGCTCGGTTGGCTGTAAGCTTTCGGTCAGATAAACAATGCGGTCATCTTTTAGCACCACGCGCACACGCTCAAGATAAAACACACAGGCGCGTTTAGACAGCATCAGCGGACGGCTGCGCTGCTGGCGCAAATGTCCGTTGTTGGGATGATTTGCGTGGGTTTTAGGGTGACTTGGTGTGGATTTGGACTTGGGTTTTGTGGATTTGGTTTTGGCGGGGCACATCATCGTCTCCAACAAAAAAAACGCAGCTGCCCTCAACCAAACGCTTAGCGCCGAAAGCCTAAGCCAAGGTCTAAAGTTTAGTAGAGCAGCTGCACCTAGCACCTAAAATACAGGCAAAGCAAACGGCTGGCTGGCGCGGGCAAGCCCATAGCCATCGGGTTGCCCGTGGCCTGCATCGGGCATTGGCATAATGTCAATGGTCAGCGTAAAGCGTTGCCCCGTGCTTTTGCTTTGCACCTGCAAAAACGGCATTGCCTTGGCAGCACGCATACGCCGTTCACGCAGCGGTGCGTTGTCATGGCTTAGCTGCTGGCGCTCTGCCTTGGCCGTAGGAATACGATAACGCCGATAGCTGTGCCAGCCTGTGACATTGTCGGTTGGCACGGCAAGCGGCGTACCAACCACGCTGTAATCACGGATTTTCCAGTGTTGGCCGATGACATCAATCAGCCGTTGCAACGCCTCAGCAGACGTTGAAAATACCCGAAAAATATCAAAATCAAACCGTGGCGGCTTGCCATAGGTGCGTTCAAACGCCTGCTGTTTGCCAACCAAGCGCGGCGATGCCACCAGCGCGATGGCATACGGCGATGGATCGACCTGTGCCAACGCCCGAAACGCGCCATGCAGCACACCATAGATTTGGTTGCGGATGGTTGCCAGCGACAAATCCACCGTATCTGCTGACGGAACGACCCGCACATCAACATAATAATCAAACGCCATTTAATCACCCTCTGAATACACACCACCGCGAATCAAACAGGCGATTAAAAACATGCCCTTGTCGCTGTTTGGATCTAAATCGTCAATTTCTTTTAAAATATCAAACGCTGAAGCCTTGTCTTTGCCCACCCGAAAGAAAAACTGCTGCTCAAGGCTTGCCCCGTTGGGCTCAACGGCAATCGGCTTGAACTGATACGCAGCGGCATCGGGGTACCATGTATCAATGGTGCGGATGGCATTGCCGATTTTTTGGTCGCGTAATGCCGCTTGCCCCAACAACTGGTTGTTATCTGCGCTGCGTTGCGGGCGCACGGGGTTGAGCTGATACAACGACCGCGAAAACCCTTTGGGCTTATCCTCAAGGTAGTTTTGTGACGGAAACACCTCAACACCACCCATGCCAAAATCTACCACCGCCTCAATATGCAGCCCTGCATCGGTTGCCTCACCTGTTGCCCCACGCAGCAAAATATCGGCCAACGCCTGTTCATCGGCACTGACATGGTCAAAACTTGATAGATCAAAGTCCAAGGCATTAAAATCGTAGGTCTGTTCGCGGTTTTGGCTGGCAGACACGTTGATGACGATATGCTCTGCCGCCAAACGGTTGCGCCACAACCAACGCCCATTCACCACGTTACGCACATAACGTTGCACCACCGTGACCAGCCCGTCACTGGTTTTGGCACGAGCCACAAAGCCTTGAAACGCCTTGCGAAACGCCTGCTCATCGGCTTTATCCGCGCCTGCCTTGCTGGCACTGGCAAACAACACCGCCGACAAATCAATCAGCCGAAAATCCCACGTCACCAACAATTTGGCATTGGGCAATAGCTTAGCAGATTCGGTTTGTTGAATGTTACTGACCTCACGCGCGCTGGACGCACCCGATGCCGCGCCTTTGCTTTTGTTGCCTGCCACGTTTTGCGTACCGCGAATGCCATGGTACATAACTTGAAGCGGCTCACGCTTGCCGTCAATCAAATGAAAAAACGCCCCGTCACTGATAACAGTACCGCGTTGTAGGGCAAGGCTGGCTGGTAGTTTTTTAAAAGTTGCCATGATGATCTCCTGTGATCGGTATAAGAATGGCTGGGGTAAAACAAAGTTAAAAGATTAACAAATGTAGGGTAGCTAAAAACGCAAATCTTTAGCCATATCAATGCGTTGGATTATCCAAATCGCCTTGATGTAACAAAAACACCGCACCGCCGTCAAAATCCTGCCAGCCATATCGCCAAAACAGCCCGTTGGGCTTGGCAGCCAACTGGCGCAGCGGCTCGGCAATCGGATTGGCTAAAGTGGCTTCATCGCCATCGTTGGCGGTGCTAGCATCGGCATGGTTGTTGTCATCGGCTTGCGGCTTGGTAAGCGCAAATAACTGCTGAATCGACACATACTGCACCAGCCCAAGTAGTGGCTCGGCATACGCATGGGCCGTTGGCAACATATCGCCGTTTATATCGTACGCTTGGCGCACCCCAGTACGCGCCTCGGTGGGCGGCTCAAGCAGCGCGTAGCCGACATTGGTCGCTGACAAAAAACCAAGCGCGTGCTGCTTGCCAAACGCATGTGCCAGCCCCGTTGGGGTCAGTGCCAACAGACGGGTAAACGCTTGCAAACGGTCAAGCCGATGCGTGCGTTGGTAGGCGGTCAAAACATCCTGACGGTCAATGACCACAAAGCCATGTTTGATGGTTTGGTGTAAAATCTGGTGTAAATTTTCCGCAGATACCAGTTGCACCTCACCCATGCCGATGATTTGCCCACCTGCAAAGCGAGCATTTGCCAAACAGGCTCGCAGCTTTGCCAACCGCGGCACGCGCCTTGCCTCAAGCCGCACCAGCAAGCTTAGGCGCAAATGGCAACTTGCCGTTGGCTGCAATGACAACGCGTGTGGATTTTTGGAGGAATAATCAGATTTATTGATAAACACCGACCCACGCCGCTGGGCAGGGGTAAAACGTCCATACGCAAAGCTGCCCAAGTCCTGCCTGTCGTGGTGAATATAAATCACCCCCGTGTCTTGCACGCCTAGGCGACGGCAAATAGCATGGGCGAACAAATTTGCCGCCATGATGGGCGCACCACCCAGTAGCAGCCCACTGGTGTGTAGATTTGCCGCTTGCACCTCAATGTGCGGCAATATCGCATAATATGCCATCATGCCAACTCCTTGAATGCATACAATAAACCACGAATCCGCCGCGCCAAAAACGGCACAGTGCTGTCATCAAGCACCAAGGTGACGGGCGCAAGCTGTCCTGCCATACGGTATTTTTGCCGCACGATATGCGCCGCCAAGTCATCGGCAAACACCAGCAGCCAACCATCGTCACGCAGGTTTGGGTCAATCAGCCCTTGCACCGCCAAGCGCACACGAGGGTGTAGCAGCGGCGTACGTGCCACGATGGGTTTACTCACCGTCTCGCCTGTGTCGTTGTCGATGGTATTTGGCTGATATGCGCTAATATTGGGCAGGCGGTCTTGCGCTTGCACAAGTACTTGGCGTGCGCGCTCACCTTGCGCCAACACACCGCGCACGATATCGCCCAAAAACTTGACCTCTGCCTCACGGCTTGCCAAATCGCTGCTGGCTGCCTCAATTTGCTTACCTGCCCAGTCCTGCCCGTTGGCATCGGCTCGGGTTGCCATCAAGCCTTGGTTTAGCATTGCCGCCCATGCCAACAGCGCAGGTTGGTACTTGCTATCGATAGACGGCTGATTTGGGATGTAATAATCCAAGCCCTTGTAATACAGGCTAAAGGCATGACGGATAGACGCATCGCTACTGGGCGCAGTCAGATACAAAGGGCGTTGCATCGCGCGCACCAAACTGCCGACGTTTTGCGGATTTGCCCCACCAATACCAAATACCGCCGTGGTAAGATTGTGCAAATCATCGTCGGTTTTATACGCATCCTTGATGGCATCAACCGCCAAATTAAACCAATGATTGACCCCTGCTGCCGTCATCGGACTAACCGAGACGTAGCCGTCTGCCTTTGGCAGCAACAACTGGCGCATACGAATATTGACATGCTGCAAACCTGCTTGATACGGCTGGCTAAACAACGCCGCGATATCAGGCTGCAACGCAGCAATGATTTGTTGGGTTTGGGCATCGGTTGCGTCGCGGTTTTGCGCGTCATCTTGCACGCTATCAGCAAGCATGGCGGCTTTGAGCGTCTTAAACAGCGTCGCGGTTTTGCCTGTGTTGGCTTGATAATCGGTTGGGATGGTCATGTCATCGGCAAGCAAGGTGCGCGCGCTGATATACGGCAAATCCAACGCTTGGGCACGGGCAAGGCGAATGCCACCTTTGTCAATGTTGGAATTGATGGTTTTGGTGCTGACATGCACCGATTCGGCCAGAGCTTGCCGATACAGTTCGGTGGGTAGGGGCGCGTTTGGTGGCATAAAAAATCCTTGTTGTGGCTAATGATTTATTTTTAGCATGAATTCACATAAATAACTAGCAAGCAAATATAGACAAACGACAGCGAATGTCGTTTATCTTACTATAAGCTGAAATTTTGCATTAAGCCAGTATTTGAGCGAAATGAGAAACGCCTCGTGCAGTAATGCGAACCTGCATACCGAACGACACATCGCCTGAATTGTGTTCAATACGAATTAAGCGATGCGTCATGAGGTTGGTATCAACGTGGGCTTGATAAGCTTCCCATGGTTGGGATTGGCGTTTAAAAATGTAGTGGTTGTCAGCTAACCATTGGATAAATTTTTTTGGTTGAAGCTGAAGCATTTTGGCAACTGTGCTTAGACAGTAACTTGAAGACGTGCCAGCAAATTTTTCTGGCACATAAGGCAGGTTTTGTTGTATCATAACGATACTCCTTTTTGGCGTTCAGGTTAAAAGGGATAAGAAGCAAGTTGGAAGTTTGGCGACAGACAACTTGCTTTTTTTTCGTCCCAAAGAAAGTGATTAAGAAACCTTTGCACGAACAAATGCACAAAAGTTTGTAAAAGTGATATAATACAGTAAAATCAACCAGATAGCAAAAGACACGAATATGGCATGGAAACAAACAGGGCAACTCTCCCTAGCAGACAGTCTCATTAACGCTCACAAAGCCATCGAAGAACTCGATGAACTACATAACCTAATCAACTGGCAAAGTATCG